>CAZQTQ010000024.1:19252-20046 GCA_964596025.1 uncultured Rickettsiales bacterium | reverse complement strand
ACTTGCCCTCGAGGCGCTTGAGCTGAATCGGCTCGGGGGCAGCGTCATCCCGGACGATTGTCCCCTGCAGGTCCGTTACCCGCGTGACGAGGCCCAGGGAGCCGTCCCGAAAGACCCGAGCAACCATGCGTTCAAGCCGCCCGCCGACCGCAGTCGTGGTCGATCCAAGGCGCTCGAGGACGGGTTGGACAGCGAAGGACTCGGCCTCCGCCGGCATCTGCACTGGCTCCATCTCCAAGCGAAGCTCGGTCTCAAACGCAAAAGACTCCAGTCGATCCTGAGGAATGCCGTAGGTCAGCGATCGACGGGAGGCAGCCGCGGCCAGGCTCGCGCCCCCGCCCAGTCCCAATGAAAGGGCAGCAGCGAGTAGGACAAGTCGCTGGGCCAGGGAGCGCATCATCGCGGGTTAGGATCAACACTCTTGCCCGACACCGCAAGCCGTGCCCACTGAGCAGGCAGCTTTTTTTTTGGGGAGGAAACCGAGGCGAAAAAGCTCCACAAGATAGGGAGCTTGGCGAGGTCAAGAGCTTCGCATCTTTTTCCCCACCTGTGGAAAATCGTGGGCCGTGATCCGTTTCGTGACTGGAGAATCATCATTGTTTCTGCTATCTTATTGATAATACTACTGTTTTTTTATTGATCCTCATTCGCGAACATTGTAAGAAAGTCCGCGATTTCCTTGAGAGAAATCACCTTGACCCCAGCCCTATCCCCAGACTTATCCACAGGAGCAGTGGACGAAGCCGCTGCGGTGGTACTCGCGGCAGGACGCGGGCGCCGGATGGGACGGAGCA
>CAZQTQ010000024.1:11129-19234 GCA_964596025.1 uncultured Rickettsiales bacterium | reverse complement strand
CCCCTGCTTCCGTGGGGAGATCGGACTCTCTTGGAGGCCTGGTTCTTGCGCCTCCGCAGTGTGGGGGTGGGGCCGATCGCTGCCGTCCTCGGATCGGAGGCGGAGATGATCCAAGCCGAAGTCGGCGAGATAGACGGCGTCTCCTTCATCACCAATCCGGAACCGGACGCCACGGGCCCCCGAGAGAGCCTCATGCTCGGACTCAACGCCCTCCCCGAAGGCCTACCGGCCTGGTTTGTCCCCGTCGACGTACCCGTCGTCTGCGAAGATGCGCTGCGGCGGGTACACACCGCCTACGAACAGGCTCGAGCGCACGCCGAAGGAGGGCGGCCCCCTCTGGCGGCGCTACCCACCCACCGAGGCAATAAGGGCCACCCCGTCCTGGTCGGACCCGACTTCCTCGACCGCCTCGCTGAAGGCGAACGCGGTGATCGCATCGACTCCCTCTTCGCCTGGGCAACCCGACGCCTCGTCACCGTCGACGTCGATGACATCCGGGTGGTGGGGAACATGAACCGGCCAGTCGACTACCAAGCCTTTGCGCCGCCCCCGGGCAGCAACTGGGACTGGGAAGAACCCCGAGAACCAGCGTCGGCAACAGCCGGAATCGACGCACTGGAGACGCTGACCCACGGTGCAGTCTCCGGTCCGAATACCGACTCGGAGTCTTAGGTCGGGAGAATTCTCTCGCCCCTTGCGGAGCACCCGGCACTTCGGGCCAGACCGACCGCCACCTACCAGCGGAAGAGCGTAGAGCCGTACGTCAGGCCGGCACCAAAAACAGAGACAAGGATGAGGTCGCCGCGCTCGATTTGCCCCTCCGCCGCGGCCTGTGCCAGAGCGGCCGGCACGGTGGCTGAGGATACGTTGCCGTACTCAGCCAACGTCGATGCAATTCGATCGGTCGGAAACCGCAACTGCTTGGCCACCGCATCGATGATCCGTTGGTTGGCCTGGTGCGGAACAAACAGTCGGACCTCCTCGAGGCTTGCCCCGGCCTCCGCCAGCGCCTCCTGTGCCGCCGTCGCCATCGACCGCACCGCGACCTTGAAGAGCTCCCGCCCGTTCATGTGGATGAGGTGGTCCCCCCGCTCCAAGCGCTCCGGGTTGATGGGTCGGGCGCTGCCACCGGACGGCAGGGTCAAGAGGCCGCTGTGCCCACCGTCGGCATACAGCCGAGTCACCAGGATCTCGCTGGGCTCACCGTCTTCTGACCGAGACACCACCGACACCCCAGCGCCGTCACCGAAGAGGATGCAGGTCGCCCGATCCTCCCAGTTAACGATGCGGCTCAGGGTTTCGGCTCCGACCACGAGTACGTGCTCGTAGGTTCCGCTGGCAATGAACTGCTGGGCGATCGAGACGCCGTAGACCCAACCTGAACAGGCCGCGATGAGGTCGAAGCCAGGTACCCCTGGGCAGCCCAACTTCTCCTGGAGGACGCAGGCGGTCGCCGGCATCAGGTAGTCGGGGGTCGTAGTGGCGAAGATGATGAGGTCGAGGTCTTGGGCCACAATCCCGGCTTGCTCAAGCGCCTTGATAGACGCCTCGGCGGCGAGGTCGGAGACGCACTCCCCTTCGGCCGCAATGCGCCGGTTCCGAATGCCTGTGCGCTCGACAATCCAGGCGTCGGTGGTGTCGACTATGCCCTCGAGGTCGGCGTTGCTCAGAACTCGCTCGGGGTAGGCGCTGGCGCAGGAAGCAATCTTGACGCGAAACATCGGCATCCTCCGGGGCCCACTGCTCCCAGGGCCGGCGCCCGAGCCTTCTAGCACAGGGCCCGTGGGCCGTCGATCCTTCGCGAGGACGCACCGGCTCTGGCGGCCTCGACCAGCGCCCGCGCTCGCCCAGGATCGACGGGCGCCGTGGTCTCCCCGTCCACCTTGATCGATGTCCCCACCACCACTCCATCCGCCCGCTCCAACAGGGAAGCTACAGTCTCGGCCCGCACCCCCGAGCCGACGAGAATCGGCACTCCAGGCGCCGCTACTCGGGCAGCGTCCAAGCGTTCCGGGTCCACCGGAGTTCCCGTCGCGGGACCGGTAACGAGCAAGACATCAGCGAGCCCACGGCCAGCGCACTCCCGCACCTCCTCAGCGAAGGGACGGGTCGGGCCCAACGGCCCAGAGTGTTTCACTTGGACATCGGCCCAGATCGCCACCAACTCCGCTCCAATCTCCCGCCGGAGTCGAAGCGTACGGTGGGCCTGCCCGCTCAGGATCCCCTGGTCCGTCACCCGCGCGCCCACGTGGACGTTGACCCGAATCGCAGCCGCACCCACGGCATGCGCAACAGCCAAGGCGGAAGCAGCGTCGTTTCTCAGGACGTTCACGACGAGCTGAACGCCAGGGGGCAGCGCCTGGGCTACCGCGTCGGCCGCGCGGGTCATCGCAGCTACGGTCACCGGGGGAACCTGATCGGGGAAGAAAGGAGCATCACCGAAGTTCTCAACCCCGATGCCGTCAAATCCAGCCTCGACCAAGGCCCGGGCGTCGGCTCGGGCACGCTCGAGGACCTCGGACATCCCGACCGCCCGCGGAGCACCCGGAAGCGGCAGGAGGTGGACCATGCCGGTCAGTCGAGGGGGCCCAAGTTTCATGGGCCAGGTATAGCAGCGCTCTCAGTCGGGCGGATACCAAAGGAGCCTGGTGCTCCGAATCGCGGGCGCCACAACGCAAGCCAGCCGAGGACGAGCGCCGCCACCGCGGCCGCCTTCAGCGCCGGACTGGCCAAGGCCGGCGGAAGAAAGACGGGGGCGACGACAAAAACAGGACCCAACAGTCCCGTGACCCAAGCCTGAGGATTCCAACGGCCCCAGCGATCGCTCGCCGCCCCCCAGAGGCCGCCGAGCAGGCCCGCGAAGGCTCCCGAAGCGAGAGCTATAGCCCCTCCGGCACGCCAGTCACCCACCCACCAGGGAAGCCCCGGGGTTCCCGGAGCGCTATGGCTCAGTGCAGCCAGGATGAGGCCACACAGAAGCGAGGCGCCAAGGGTGCGGACGCCGACTCGCATCCAGGGTGGAACCGTCTGGTGGTGATGGGCCAGTGCCTCTTCATCCTCGGGCCAGTAGGGGAAGAAGTTGAACCAGTGGTGGGGATACCGGGCGATGCGGCGTTCGAGCGCCGATGCATAGGCGACGAGGGCGGCCGGGACGTCGTGATCCCGCGCCGACGCGGTAAGGACCTCGAAGAGAATGCGGAAGCGGCACGGACCCACCCGAAACACGTCCAGGGAGACAATAGACGCCTTCCCGAGCCGCGCGACCTCAAACGGCCCCCTCGGCAGCGGAACCGATGTCCCGAAGAGGTCTACCGGGTCACTCTTGTCCTCGTTGCCCGGAAGAACCCGATCCGCCTTGAACGACAGTGCATCGCCATCCCGCAAGGCGCCCAGCATGCGCAGGCCGCTCTCCATCGTCCCGTCGGCTACGATCGTCCTGCTCGCAACGCCGACTCCCTCCGAGACATCACCGACCCCACGGAGCAGGAGGGCTGCACCCGGATCGGCCACTGCGACAGCACGAACCCGCCGACCTGCTGCCTCCATTGCCGGTGCAGCCAGCTCCAGAGCTCCGCAGTGGCTCCCAAGAAGGACCAAGCGGTCGGCCTTCCTGAGGAAGTCCTCCAAGGGAGCGAGGCTCGCCGCCGTCCCATCCGGGCCCTCGACGGACACCGTCCGCCGTCCTGCCTGGATGTAGTAGCGATCGACCAGCGTGAGGGCGTAGTTGGCGTAGGCGAAGAGACCCCGCCAACCGGGAAGCTGCAGTCCCATGCGAGCCATCGCCAAGCGGGTCCCGTAGCGCGCCGGATTGAAGTGGAGGTAGTAGATGGGGGAGAGGGCCACAGCGGGCAGGTAGGCGACCCAGAGGGGCAGCCAGGAAAAGAGCCAACCCATGAACCAAAGGCCCCAACGCGGACCGCTGCCGACAAGTCTCCAGGGACCAGCGGGCCTCGACCGGTCCAATGGGTCCTTCCTCGGCGTGGGGGCCTTGACGCCCAAACTCCCCTCCTCTATTTCTGCTCGCCACAACGGCGCGGCAGGGTAGCTCAGTTGGTTAGAGCGAGCGACTCATAATCGCTAGGTCGGGGGTTCGAGTCCCCCCCCTGCTACCAGCCGCTGCGGGTCCCCCAGCCTCTGGCCCGGCTACGGCGCTAACTCCCGGTCGACTGCGGCTAGGTTGTCCGCTACCCGCCCGGCGTAGCGCGAGTCTGGGAACTCGGACAAGAGACCGGCCAGCACCTCACGGACCACCAGGATCTGCTCCCGCTGGGATTCGGGATCCCGCAGCTTGCGGGCGGCGACGAAGAGGCGTCCGGCACGCTCCCGCTCCTCCTTGACGAAGGTGTCCGCGACCTTGAGCGCCTCCGCCCGAGCTGTCGACTGCAAGCGGCTTCCGTCCAGTGCCTTGTAGCTGTCGAGGGCCTCGCGGTAGCGGGTCTCGGCGACCAGACTCCGAGCCATCGCTAGCTGTCGCTCGGGCGAGTCCTCAGGGGCCTCGAGTTTCCGGGCCCCACCCTCTTCGTCGAGCCAAGAGCGCAGTCTCTCCAATTCCGCCGCATCCCAGCTGTCCGGCGGGAGGACCTCTACAGCGTCCAGAAGCCGAAGGACCTCGTCGCGAAACCCGTCACTGCTCAGCAGGACCTCGGCCCGGGCCAGGCGGTCCTGGGCAAGCTCGCGGCAATGGGCAACCAGTTGCTCCAAGAGCGCTCGAGCGCGGTGCCCGATGGCGGGATCCTCGGCCTCCTCAGCCAAGGGCATGAGCGCCTCGTAGGCCGCAGCCCAGTTCTCCGCGTCCAGGGCCTCCTGAGCCACAGCGAGGGCTGCTGCCTCCGGTCCGTCCACCAAGGCCTGGGCGACGTGCCGCTGGCTGCGCCCACGGGCGAGCCAGGCTTCGACAGCGGGGCCAGACAGGGCCACTCGTTCGTACTGCTCTTCAGCCAAGATGCCGTCCTCATCAGCCAGGGCCCAGTCCGCGAGCAGGAGTCGCAGCGAGAGCGAGTCGAGGCCGGCGCGCTCGAGGGCATCCAGCAGGACGATTCCTTCGGCCAGCGCCCCCTCAGCCTCCCCTTCCTCCCGTAGGCGAAGGGCCTCGGCCACGCTGGGCGGTAGGGCCTCGCCCAGAGCCTCGGTCGGGAGTTCAGCGGGAGCAACCCATGTCGCCGCCGCGAGAGCATCAAGGAGCTGGCTCGCGGCCTGGCCACGGTCCTCTCCCGATTCATCGGCGTCCATCCAAGCTAGGGCTGCCGTCAGGACGCCCTCGGCCCCTCCGTCCTCGGAGGGATCCGTGGAACGCAAGAGGGCCCGGCTCCGCTCGAGGCGGCCGCGAAGTGCGGCCCGTTCGGAGCGGCTGAAACTGGCATCGGGTGCCGGCTCCGCCGAGACCTCCGGACAGGGTTCCGTAGCTTGCGGTTCCCCCGAAGACCCGAGGGTCGACTTGCCCTTGGGACAACCCGTCAGCAAGAGGCAGGCTCCCAGCGCCAGGAGGGTGCCGGTCCGCCGCAGGGCCGGCGAGGCCGCGGTCACCGCTGGACCCCCGCCACCTCGATGTACGGAGCGAAGCTCCGCGGCTCGTCTCGTTGATAGACCTTCACGGCGCCCTCCGATTCGGAGGACATTAGCAGGCCAGTTCGCGGGTCGACTTCGATCAGCCGGAAGCCATCAGGCCACTCGACGGGGAGGACGCTCTCGCCACTGAACGCCAGATCGGCGAGGTCTACGCGATCGCCGATCGCAGAGACATTCACCACCGCTTGGGCAGTCCGGATCCACACCGGAAGACTGCCCGAAGCACCGGCAATACGGATGGCTCCACGCTTCATCTCCCGGTTGTCGTCGTAGCCCACGTACGTAGCCACCACGACCCCACGGCCCCACTGGAGGCGGTCTCCCTCGGCCGCAAGGCCTGGAACCATGCCAACAAAGGCCGAGTTCCTGTAGGCATTGGTGGTCCCCGTCTTCCCAAAGAGCGGCACGGACACCTTGTACTCGACCAACTCGGCGGTCCGGTCACCGTCCGTACTGGACGGACGAACCCGCCGCTCCGCCCGCCGGCCGGTTCCGTTGCGAACCACGGCGCGGAGCAGTGTGCCCACCTCACCGCTGATCCCAGGCTCAAGGAGGGGCTCTGAGCCCCGCTTGGCCCGGTAGATGGTCTCACCACTTGCGAGTTGAATCTCCCGAATGAGGGCGGTCGGCGAATTCCCCATCTTGGTCCCAGCCCTTCCCTCATTCGCCGCCACGGGTTCGGCGGGGGCATCGGTCGGCACCGCGAGCAGGGGGTCAGGGTAGAACCCATAGGTCTCCCCGTTCAGCATGCCTTGGTAGAGCAGCGCTGCCTCCATGAGGGTCAACTCCGAGGAGCCTAGGGGCAGAGACAGAACCGGAGCGACCTCGGAACGGACCCCACTGCGTGCGGCCAGTCCCTGGAGGTAGCGCAGACCCATGAGGATGCGGAAGTCCCGACAGAGAAGGAGTTGGCTCAAAGCGTAGAGATCCGGCTCCAACCCCAGCACCTCGCGTTCCTCATCCAGTCCACCGCGCAACCGTACGACGGACGAAGGACTCAAGAGGCCGTTGAGGACCACGGCCTCGCCGTCGAAGATCGAGGCTCGGCGGGATGTCAGCGCCCCCACCATTCCGCGGACTTCACCCTGGGCGACGGCGGCCGGGTCGGCAGCACCGGCATCCGACGCACCATCGGGGGCGATAGCGGCCAATGGATCCGCTGCAGCTGCGGCGGGATCGAGGCCCTCCCCTTGGGCAGTCCGCACAGCCCCCGGCGGCAAGGCCCGCACCTCGGAGGGCAGGCCCTGGCTGATGCCAGCAGCGCCCCCTACCGCTCCATCCTCCGGAGAGGTTGCTTCGAGGCCTGCCTCGGGAAGCGCCCCCTCTTCGGCCGTCGTCGCAGCGTCTTCCCCGGCATCGCCCTCCTCGCCCTGATCGCCCTCCTCACTCGACTCGAAGACCAGGGACCCATCTACAATCCCATCCAGGAGGGTCTGGGTCAGAGGCAGGTAGCCCTCCAAGACGCGCGGACCGTAGCTGAGCCGGGGCTTCCCTCGATCTCCCGGGCCCACTGAGAAGCCCTCGAAGTCTTCCGCGAGCAAAGGCCGACCCTCATCGAGAGCCTTCAAGACACCGTTCTTTGCCCCCCTGAAGTGTGGAACCAAGGCCTCCAGCTGCAAGAAGCTCCGGCTCAAGAGATCGAGCCGCACAGCACGCTCATCCTCGTCCTCCAGCTCGTCGTCCTCTTCCACTCGGAGCCGCTCCTCTTCGAAACCGAGGCCATACGGCAAAGAGCGAAGTACGTCGCCCTCCTCGTCCCGGCCGTCAAAGGCCAAGTCCACGAGGACGTCCTCCTTCACCTGTTCGAAGAGCCCTGCCTTCAGCCGGGCCTCGGTGGGGACGATGCCCGCCTTGTGTAGGCGGGCCTGATACTCCGAACGCCTCTCTCCGGACCGAGGAACCAGATCTACACGTTCGGCGAGCTGCCGGAGCTGCTCCAGATTCAAGGGGCTGACGAGGTGGTAGAGCAGCCAAATGGAGGCGAGATTCTCAGACTTTGCGGCCGCCCAGATCAGGGAGACGGTTTCGGGAGCACCCTTGTGGTCAGGGCGGGGGTAGTAGAACCAGCCTTGGTAGGGAAAGAGCGCCCGCCGGTTGTCCAGGGAGTCAGTCGTGGCCCACCGGAGCTGGAGGGCAGCGTCAAAGAGCAGAGGTTTCCAGGTGGAGCCCAGCTGACGCTTGGCGACCGTCGCCCGGTTGAAGTCCGAGTTGGACGTTCCTCCGACGAGAGCCAAGACCGCCCCTTGCTCAAGAACGACAACTGCCCCCTGAAGCTCAGGCCAGACCTCCCAATCCAGGACTACCTTGTCCCCCTTGCGCTCCCGCACCGACACGGAGACGGCTTGCCCCACTCGAGCGGAAAGCTTCTCCATCAGCGCGTCCAGGTCCTTACCGGAGGGCTCGGCCCAGAGGTTGCGCTTGCGTGAGTGCTTGAAGGCCCGTGCGAGGCGCTGATTGCCCCGCTTATCAACCGTCCCCAGCACTCCGCCGAGGTCGACGGTCACCCGCGACGTGGCCGGATCCACACCGACCACCCGCCC
>CAZQTQ010000024.1:0-11119 GCA_964596025.1 uncultured Rickettsiales bacterium | reverse complement strand
GAAGCTCCCCAGCCTCAGGGTGTCGGGATCCGCAGGCCGAAGGTCCTTTCCTTCGTCAAACAGTTCATCCAGCTTGGGTGCTTCCAGCGCGATCCCCACCTCAGTGGTGTGATGGCGCAGAGCGTAGAGGGCTGCTTCCTGCACCACCCGGTCGATGGTCGTGATCACCCGGATCCCCGAGGTTCCGAGATCGCCAATGCCGTGGGCATCGAGAATCCGGCGGAAGCTCGGCTGGGCTAGCGCCCGTTCGACCTCGTCCAAGACCACCGATCGCTCGTAGCGGAAGCGTCCCCGCTCGAAGGGCAACTCCTGCTCGACGGCCTCCTGGTAGGCCGCATTCTCGATGGCTCCATCCTCCAGCATGCGCCGAAGTACGTAGCGGGCGCGTTCCTGGGCGGCGGCCAGGGCCTGCTCCTGCCGCTTCTGACCGGCAACCCACGGGTTGTATCGGTTGGGAGACTTCACGACTCCAGCGAGAAAGGCACATTCGAGCAAGCCGAGTTGGTCGAGGTTCTTGTCGAAGAAGAAGCGGGCGGCGATGCCCAAACCGCGGCCGTTGCCGTTGACGTAGAACTGGTTGGAGTAGAACTCGAGGATGTCCTCCTTGCTGTAATAGCGCTCCAGGCGCAACGCGTTGACCAGTTCCTTCAACTTCTCCTTGTAGGTCCGGCCGCTTCGCTTGAAGAGGTTCTTGGCCGTCTGCTGGGTGAGGGTCGAGCCGCCCGCCACCGTTCGGCCGGCCCGAAGGTTGCTTACCATCGCGCGGCCGATTCCCAACGGCGAGAAGCCGAAGTGGGTCCAGTAGCCCTGATCTTCGGCCGCCACCAGGGCCCCGACGAAGAGGGGCGGGATCCGGTCGAAGGGAACGTACTGGCGGTGCTCTTCAGCGAAGAAAACGCCAAGCTTGGTCTCGCCGTCCCGGTAGAACACCGGGCTCTCCTGGCTGATCAGCTGGAGGATGTGTTCGCGGTCGAGATGGGCGCCGGGGTTCTTGACGACGAAATGCCAGTAGAGCCCAGCCGCCGAGCCCGCTCCCAGAACGCAACACAGAAGCCCGAAGCCGATGAGACGACGCAAGCAGCCACCCTTTTTCCTCCGAAGGGCGTCCATCTTGCGGGTATCCGCCGAGCGCCGCTTAGCCACCCTGCTCCCCTCCCGCCACCTGGCGGAGAAGGCCCTCCCAGCGGTCCACGCACATCCCCTCTCCGCAAGACTCTACCGCTCGGCGGGCCTGTTCCCGACGGCCGACGGCACCATCCGCGTAGAGCAGGTCGGCGAGCTCCCGGCCAAAACCCTCGACGTCTTCGGGGTCCTCAACCACCCGAAAGCCCGCCCCGGACGTCGCCACCTCCGTGGCCCCGTTGAGGCCCGAAGTCACGACGGGGAGCCCCGAAGCCAGAGCCTCCAGGGTGACGTTGGCGAAGGGGTCGTGTCGGGTCGGAAGCGCCAGGACATCGGCCGCGGCGTAGACCTTCTCGATGGACTCGACCGAGGCCACAAAGGTCACCCGCTGGCCCAGTCCACAGCCATCAGCCAACGCCACGTAATCGCTGCGTCTTGAATCGCCGCCGACAACCAGCAGGCGAACTGAGTCCCGCCGTTCCAAAGCCCCGAGTGCTTTGAGCAGGGTATCGAGGCCCTTTCGCCAGTAGTCACCGCCCACAAAGAGGACCACCAGCTCTTCGGGGGCCAGGCCGAAGCGCACGCGGGCCTCCTCGAAGAAGAGTACCCGGAGCTTGGGGTGGAAGCGTTCCAGATCCACCCCGTTCGGCAGCACTTGCACGGTTCCAGCCACCTTGCCGTAGGCTGCACGGAGGTCCTCCCGGGCCCGCTCGGACGGCACGACGGTCACGACGCCCGGACTTCGCAAGGCCTTCTCTTCGTGCCAGAGGAGGAAGCGATGGTGTGGGCTCCACTCCAGTACGCGGCGGCGCCAGCTGCCCTTCACTTTGCGTCGCAGGAGGTCAAACCAAGTCCGGTGGCAGCCACCACCCGCGCGATAGAGGCCCTGGGGGCCCGTTCGACCAAAGTGAACCACAAGGTCGTACTGTTCTCGACGCACGGCGATTCGAGTCGAGAGCCACAGGGACACCGCCTTGAGGAAGGCGCTGGGGCCACGGCAAACAAGACGATGAAAGCGGGCCACTCGACTGCGCGCAAAGCGTGGATCGGTTCGCGCGACGAAGACCGCAAGCTCGTGGCCGCGCGCGCTCAGCCCCCGGGTCAGGCCTTCGAGAAAACGCTCCGTCCCGCCATCCAAGCCATAGCGTTTGTGGACGAATGCCAACTTCACGAGCGCGGCCCCGAGGGGGCGGAGGGGACGAAGCCTTCTCGAGCCCACTGGTACTTGCGGGCGCAACCGATGGCACCAACCCACGCCACCATGAATCCGCGGCGACCGTCCCGCCAGGCGCGGCCGAGTAGCACCTTCCGAAGCCAATGGGCTGCCCCGTGTAGAACCGGCGCCCAGGGCCCCGGCCGATTGCCACGCCCCCGAAGGGCATCTGCTCCGCGCCGAGCGTGGCGAAGGGTGCCGCGCAGGTAGCGAAATCGACTCCGTCCCCGGTCGTGCAAGATGTGGCCTCGCAAGTGGCGAACTGGGCCTTGGATCTCGAGACGGTCGTGTGGCTCAGCACCAACCCACTTCGCGCGATCCCGGCGAACCAAACGGACGCGCAGATCGGGGTACCAGCCGCTCGCTCGCAGAGGAACCCCCTCAAGAAAGTTCCGGCGGCGAAGCGCAAAACCCTCCCAGCCCGAAATCTCGTCCTCCCCGAGGGCCCGGAAACGCTCTACTTCCCCTCGAAGGACAGTATCGAGCTCTTCATCGGCATCCATGGACAAGACCCAGTGATGACGTGCTGCATCCATCGCGCGCTGTTTCTGGGCAACAAAGCCGTCGAAGGGGTGCGTGAGCACCCGAGCACCTGCCCCGCGAGCGAGGTCTGGAGTGCCATCCGAGGAGCCCCCGTCGAGAACCAAAACCTCGTCCACAACTCCCCGGAGCAGGCGGACGGCTACTCCGATGCGGGGAGCTTCGTTGCGGGCGATTAGGACGGCTGAAACCGGGGGCATGAGGGCGGCCCAATCTTTAGCACGTTCTCCTCGCACACACCGAAGGCCTACGGTGCCTTCGGGCCACCTTGACTCACTAAGGGCCCTCGCTACAATCGCCGGCTCTGGCGACGTAGCCAAGTGGTAAGGCAGAGGATTGCAAATCCTCCATCCACCGGTTCGAATCCGGTCGTCGCCTCCAACTTCGACTCGACGAGTCCCTGGGGCCTCCCAGGGAATTTATTGACCCCTGAAGTCCACCTATCGCGCCGCAACCGCAGAGGGCCGGGCTGGGGCCGCTTGCACTTGGTCGACAGCGGCCTACACTGTCGACGCCCCAACATGGCCATTTCGTTCGGCCTACTCGGGCCCGATACCTAAGGCCAACCCTCACGTCCGAGAGGAAGACGTTTTGGAACCGAGCCCCGCCCCCCACGGCCAAAACAGCGTCTTGGTCGAGCGCCTCTTGACCAGCGACCTGATGCAGGCGGAGTGGGTCCTGTATTTCCTTCTGGTCCTCCTAGCCGTGTGCGTCGTAGTGGTGGCGTGGAAAGTCGCCTTCTTCGTCCAAAACGGCATCCAAGCCAAGCAACTGCGTCAGCGCGTCTCCGCCCTGGTCGGCGGCGGCGAGATAGAGGACTTCTGCCAAGAGGTGGAGGAGCAAGGTGGCGTCGAAGCCGCCGTCCTCCGGCACGCACTGCGCTACATCGCCAACGGACCAGACGTCGTTGACCGACAAATGGTCATCGCCCTGACGGCAGGCCGAGCCCGCATGGAGTCGGGCTTGACCTTCTTGGGCACCGTCGGCGCCAACGCTCCCTTCGTAGGCCTCTTCGGCACCGTCCTCGGCATCATCAAGGCCTTCCGGGACCTGAGCTTCGAGACGCAATCTGGCGCTTCCGCCGTCATGGCAGGAATCTCTGAGGCCCTCGTCGCGACCGCAGTAGGTCTTCTAGTCGCGATTCCCGCCGTCGTGGCATTCAACTACCTCCAGCGGCAGGTCAAGAAGACCGTCGCGAACAGCGGGGCCCTCAACCAACAGGTCCTATTCCGCCTCCGGGCTGGCGAGGAGAGCGGCTAGGCGCCGCAGCAAGATCGTGGCTGGAGCCATCGAACCGAGCAGCGACGACCTGATCACTGAGATCAACATCACCCCGATGGTGGACATCATGCTGGTGCTGCTCATCATCTTCATGGTCACAGCATCGGTGATCACCAAAGACAGCATCATCATCGATCTGCCCGAAGCGGCAACTTCGACAGAGACCGAGACCACCACGCTGGGCCTGACCTTGGACGCCGACGGCGAGCTCTACCTCAACGGCGAGCCCATTGCCGAGGAGAGGCTTCGGGCCTTTATCCGGGCCGAGGTTGGCAGCGAGCAAAAAGTCCAAGCGGTCATCGCCGCCGACCGAAGCGTGACCCATGGGGCTGTGATTCAGCTCATCGACCTGGTCAAGCAGGAGGGGGTGCACAGCTTCGCCATCAACGTCGACCCGCCTTCGATTCCCGGCGCCTCCTCAGCTCAGGAAGCCCCCCCTGACAGTACCGATCAGGACGAAGCGCCCCAGGCCTCGCCGTGAGCCCAGGCGTCCACCTGCAGGTAGTCGAGGGAGGCGCAGACCGAAGCCGCAACCGACCTCCCGCCGGCTCCGAGCAAAAGCAGGGTTTTGTCCCGGTCGAGTTGCCCGAAGATGAGAGCATCTTGGACCGCAGCATGGTCCTGGGCATCCTCTTCGGCCTGCTCGTGAACGCTGGACTGGCCACCATGATCTGGACAGCGGCAATCGCCCCGCCCCAAGAGCAGGATGCGGTGGTGGCCTTCGAGATCGTCCAGCCCCCCCCGCCGCCGGAGCCAGAGCCGGAACCGGAACCGGAACCGGAACCGGAGCCAGAGGTCGTCGACCTTGAACAGGTCAACGAGCCCATCCCCACTGACACCGCCCCACCCGAGACACCACCCGAAGAGCCCCCCAAGCCGGTCTTTGGCCTCTCGATGGCATCGACCGTTGATGGGGGCGCCTCCTTCGCGGTCCGGGTAGGCAACACCTTGATGAAGGAACCCGAGAAAGAGATCGTCAACCCCGAAGATGTCCAGCCACTGAGGACCGTGTCCTTCCAGCGCTTGGAGTCGCCTCCCCGCCTGGTCAGAGACTTCCAGGCCGCCTACCCCGAGGGACCCCTGTCCGACGGCATCGAAGGCACGGTAATCCTCAAGCTGACCATCGCCGAGACCGGCGCCGTAACCGAAGCGCGGGTCGTGCGCGGGGTGCATCCGGAGCTGGACGCAGCCGCCAAGGCGGCCGCCTTTCGCTTCAAGTTCAAGCCGGGCACGAACAACGGCGAAGCGGTCATCACCACCAACTACGTCTACCGCTACACCTGGCTGATCGAGGGATGAGGCTCGGAGCACTGGCTCTGACCCTGGGGCTTCTGGGCCCCGCAATGCCCGTTGGTGTGTCGGCCGAAGAGGCGGTTATCCCCGAAGCGCCCGCCGAAGACTCGAGTCCTGAGCCTCCCGCCTCCTTCCCCCTCCCCGCCCCCCTGCCCGCGATCCTCGACGCTCCGGAGCCTGCCTACCCCCAAGAAGCGCTCGAAGCCAAGGTGGAGGGCTTGGCCGTCATCGCCTTTCAGCTCGACGTCGAGGGCATCGTCATCGCGGCGCGAGTTGTACGCGATCCAGGGGCTGGCCTGGGGGAGTCGGCCCGCAAGGCAACCGAGGAGAGCGTCTTTCTCGTCGAGAGCGAGGGCGAACTAGCGCCTGAGTTGCGGCGCTACTTCAGAGCCGTTCGCTTCGTCTTGCCAGAGGACTACCGGCCCAAGCCGCAGGAGACCTCCGACGAGGAACCGCCAGAGCCGCCGGAAATGGCCGACGAGCTGACCCAGCTCCCCCAAGCCAGGCAGGCAGTCACCTCCCCGTACCCCACCGGAGCCCTAGAGGCCGGCATCGAAGGCCAAGTGGCGGCCGAGTTGGAGGTTTCGGACGCGGGCGAGGTCGAAGCCGTCCACTTCGTCTCCGCCCAACCCGCCGGCTGGGGCTTCGAGTTGGCCGCAGTCGAGGCCTTGTGGCAACTGGAATTCACCCCGGCTTACGCCGGCGAAGTCCCCGTTCCTGTCCGCATCACCTACTCCTACAGCTTCACCCTCGAAGAGCAGATCACTGAGCTCGAACAAGATGCCCCCGAAGAAGGCCAGGCCATCGACCCGGAGGGTCCCGAGAACTTCAGCGGGGTCGTGCGGGAGCGCGGATCGCGCAAGCCGCTTGCCGGAGTCGATGTCCTGATCGAGAACCTCGGACACTCAACGCTCACCGACGAATTCGGCGCCTTCGCCTTCCGCGGCATCCCCGTGGGCCTACACCGGGTGCTGGTCGCCGCCCCAGGCTACGCCAAGTTCGAAACCGAAGAAGAGGTCCGCCCCCGCGAGGCGACCGACGTCGTCTACTTCGTCCGCGAGTCCCCCCTGGGCGTGCCCGAGACCATCGTCCGCGGTCAGCGGGAGAAGAAGGAGGTTGCCCGACGCAGCATCCGCATCGAGACGATCGAGCGCATTCCGGGCACCTTCGGCGACCCCGTCAAGGTGGTCCAAAATCTACCCGGCGTCGCCCGCAGCCCCTTCGATTTCGGCCTTCTGATCGTCCGCGGTTCCGGGCCCGAAGACAGCGGGCCCCATGTGGACGGGATCCGGGTACCCCAGCTCTTCCACTTTGGCGGCCTTCGTTCGATCGTCACCCCCATCCTCCTCGACAGCGTCGACTTCTACCCCGGCGGCTACGGCGCCGCCTACGGGCGACTGACCGGTGGCATTCTCGACGTCCGGACCCGCACCCGCTACGAGGACACGATCCACGGCCTCCTCCAGGCCGATCTGCTAGACGCTTCGGCCGCCATAGTCGGTCCCATCAAGAAGAAGGGGAGGCGTCACCCCATCGGCGGCTTCGTCGTGGCTGCCCGGCGCTCCTACTTGGACATCGTCCTCCCCGCACTCGTCCCCTCGTCGGTCGATCTCAGCCGGACCATCTTCCCTACCTGGAACGACATCCAGGGGAAGGTCAGCTTGGACTTAGGCAAGGGCCACGGATTCTCGCTGCTCGCCTACTACTCTCAGGACCGTGCCGCCGCCCGCACCGAAGACCCGGGACAGGCGACCCTCGAGTCCAGTCAGGGCGACTTCTTCTTTCTCAACGACTTCTGGCGAGCGAGCCTGGAGTGGCGCTACCGCAAGGGGCCGAAGTTCTCCAACACGATCGGCTTCGCCGTGGGGCAGGACTTCCAGCACTACGGAATCGGTGAGTTCGCGACAATCGACGCCGAGATCTTCTGGTGGATTCTCCGCCAAGAGGCGGTACTCAGCGTCGACACCTGGTTGGACCTGGCCCTCGGCACCGACATCATCGCCTCGCTCTACGCCTTTGAATTCCAGTTCAACGACTTCGACGTTCGCACCTTCGGCGACGACCCCAACGCCGAGCGCGAGGTACTCAACCTCTCGGACAGCGACTTCGGCTTCGCACCGGGCGTCTTCGCCGAGGCGCGAGTGAGACTGGTGGACGAGCGCATTCGCCTGACTCCAGGACTGCGCTTCGACTACTACACCGTCCCGGGACAGTTCAACTTCCTCACCCTCGATCCCCGCTTCTCCTTCCGCATCAGCCCGGATCCTGGCAAGAAGCTCGACTTCAAGGGTTCCCTCGGCATCTACCACCAGAACCCCCAAGGCTACGAAGTCCTGGAGGTCACGGGCAATACTGAGCTGTCGCCGGAGGAGAGCTACCAAGTCTCCGTGGGCACCGAAGTGCAGTTCACCGACTGGCTCAGCTTGGACGTGCAAGGGTTCTACAAACGCCTGGAGAAGCTCGTGGTCTTCCGGAGCGGAAGCGTCGTCGGTGGCGGCTCGGACGCGGCCTGGGTCAACCAGGGCGACGGGCACATCTGGGGCGGCGAGCTCTTCCTGCGCTGGGATGCGTTCAAGAACTTCGAGGGCTGGATCTCCCTCACCCTGCAGCGGAGCCAGAGACGGGACGCCGAGGACAAGGACTTCTACTGGTACAACTTCGACCAGCCCGTGATCTTCGACGTCGTGGCCTCCTACAACCTCCCCTTTGGTTTCCGGATCGGGGGGCGCTGGCGCTACGTCAGCGGGAACCCGAGTACCCCCCTGGTCAACTCCATCTACGACGCGGACGCCGACTCCTACCTCCCTCTTCAAGGCGCCAAGAACTCCGATCGACTCCCCGACTTCCACGCCCTCGACTTGCGCATCGACAAGGATTTCCACTTCCGGCGCTGGACTCTGACCGCCTACCTCGACCTGATGAACGTCTACAACCGGCAGAATGTGGAGCAGACGGTGTACAACTTCGACTACACCGAAAAGAGCTTCCTCTACGGCCTACCCATCCTCCCCAACATCGGTTTCAAGGCCCAATTCTGATGCGCTTCCCCGTCCCCCGGCCTCTTGCCGCAGCGCTCCTGCTCCTGCTCCTGGGCGTCTTCGCCTCGGCCTGCAACCTCA
Organism: uncultured Rickettsiales bacterium; assembly: GCA_964596025.1. Lineage (GTDB taxonomy): Bacteria > Myxococcota_A > UBA796 > UBA9615 > UBA9615 > CAZQTQ01. Next base: position 2,551 of record CAZQTQ010000024.1, on the reverse strand, counting down.
GTGAATTAACGCCCCGCTCCGATGCCATCCGCACCCGAATTGCCGGGATTCGGGCCGAGCCAGCAGAACTGGCGCTCGGCGAGTCCACCGAACTGAGCGCGCTACTAGTCCACGACGCGGGCGTTGACACCTCGGACTACGGCGCGATTTGGGTCAGCTGTTTGGAGGCTGGCGAAGCCACCGGCTGCCTAAGCCTGGACTTCGAGAGCTTCGGAGGCAGCAGCGGTAGCTCGGAAGAGCCTGCCGACCCCCTCGATCTCCAGTTCGGCGTCGGTGAGACCTTCACCTTCACCGCCGCCGGCTCTCAAGTCGAAAGTGCCTGGGCGGCACTCGATCCCGAAGATCGGGTGGAAGGCCTCTCGGTCCTCGTCAGCGTCAACTACGTCCAGCGGAGCAATGAGGCACTCGAAGCCACCCTCGGCGAGCTGGCGCTGGCGTCTCAGAGCGGGGACGAGGAGACCCTGGATGCCCTAGGCGAGGAGTTGCGTGGTCTGGTGGAAGACGGCCTGAACGCGGCCCGTCGCATCTACATCAGCGAGAAAGGCGAGGCGAACCCCGACCCCATCGACTGCCCGGCGACCGAACTGCGGACCAACCGCAACCCCAGCCTGGACGGCCTCTTGCTTCACCTGGACGACGAGGGGCGCGACGAGGGCTATTCATTGGGCCCGGTGGTCTTCGTCGAAGACGACGAAAAAATGGTCCTTCGCCCGGTGCTCGCCAGCGGCAGCATCGAGGACTACCTCTACATCACCACCCGCGGCACGACCGAATGCCGCAGGGAGACCCCCTTCTTTGCGTGGATTACCAACGCCGGGAAGGTGCGGGATTACAGCTACCTTGCCGATGAGGGCGATCTCGACGAGGTCGAGGGCAGGCTCAAAGTGGCCACCCTGCGACTCGACGGCGGCGATAACGAGGACCCACTCCAACCCGTCACCGATCTTTGGTTGGTAGCTCGGGACCGTCGGGGCGGCCTCGACTGGCGTCACTGGACCCTGGTGGCTCAAGGCGCAAACTGAGCAGCGGCGGGCAAAGCGGAACCTGCCCCAGAGCGTCCCCTACTCCTGGGACTGACCGACCCGAAACGAGCGGGACTGGAGGGTCGCGAAGTCCGAGCAGTTGGCGCGACTCAGGGGCTTGTTCTCCTTGCACCCCTCTCCGAACGTCACCGAGATCCGAAGAATCGAGCCCGCATCCCCCTCTTTGGGGTGGTAGCTCAGGCTGTGGCCACCGGGAGGGACTGGCGTCGCGATCCCCTCGGACCGGCAGCCGGAAGGTGCCTGAATCTCGAAGGCGTCTTGAACAAAACGCTCCAGCCGGTAGGGAGGGCAGCCGGGCAAGAAGACGGACTCACTGCGCTCATTGACCACGGTAATTTCAACCACGTCGCCCGGGACAAAGGCCACCCGGTTGAGCTCGACGCGGAGGCCTTGGACCAGGTCTGGCTCGCCGGTACCAGGCATCCCCTGCTTCCCCTCGGCCTCGCCTTTCTTCGCTGTCCCCTCGTCCCCCTCCGCCGGCTCCTCACCTGCCCGATGTTCCGCCGCTGCTGCCAGCGGGGGAGACAGAGTGATGAGGACGACGCAGAAAAATCCAATCCACAGAGAGCTTGAAGCTGAAGACGACCCGTTCATGAAGGACCTCCCAGCACGTTTCCGCCCGCGCCGCCAGAGAACAGTAGCAGTGGGGCAAGCGCTGGCCGAAACCCCAAACGCCAAGATTTTCGGGGGCTCAAAGACCATTCAACCACTCAGGATTCTTGACACTCAAAGAGGGCAGTTGGTAGAAATCCGGCCGGTATCAGGCAAGTGCGTAGCGCGTGCAAAGTGCGCTCTTTTCCTGGTTTTGACCTCCTCCCGACTTGCGTGGTGTTACCGCCCAAGGGCTCATAGGTGGGGTGGCGACCCTTGCGGAGCCCTGAAATGACTGGTTGGCGTTCCCTGCTTTTCTTGCTGTTGGCCGCATCGTTCCTGGTGATTGCCCCTCACTCCGTCCGTGCTGCCGGGTCTGACGAAAGTACCGCTGCCATCGTCAAGACGCGGGCTCCAGCCTCAAAGAGGCCTTACAAGGTACGGAACAAGTTTTTCATCAAGAAGGGCCGCCTTGAGATCACCCCCAATGTGGGCATGATCACGACCAATGCCCTCAACGACGAGGTGCTGGCCTCCTTGGCGCTGACCTACCACTTCTCCGACCGCATCGGCCTGGAGGTCAACGGTGGCTACGCCTTCCTCGGGGGCGAGAACAACTCCAAGTCGCTCGCAGTTGCGGTCCTTCGTCTTCTAGACGCCAACTTCCGCCTTGAGTCGGTCGACCCGGGCGCTCTGGTCACCGTTTCGGCGATTTGGTCCCCGATGTACGGGAAGATTAATCCCTTTGGCCTGGCGGTCATCAACCTGGACTTCTTCTTCACCTTCGGTGTGGGCTACATGAACGAGAGCATCGAGATGCTCAGCTACCTGGTCGACGGTGCCGGAGCAGAGCGGGCGGCCCTGGCCCAGCCAGCGGAGCTCAACCACCTCTTCGTCCTGAACTTCGGCTTTGGCGC
>CAZQTQ010000023.1:0-20071 GCA_964596025.1 uncultured Rickettsiales bacterium | reverse complement strand
GCTCGTTCCGGCCATCAACGTCAACGACTCGGTGACCAAGAGCAAGTTCGACAACACCTACGGCTGCCGCGAGTCCCTCGCAGACGGGATCAAGCGGGCCACCGACATCATGGTCGCCGGCAAGGTGGTCGTCGTGGCCGGCTACGGCGGCGTCGGCAAGGGCTGCGCCGAGGCCATGCAGGGGCTCGGAGCGCGGGTCATCATCACCGAGATCGACCCCATCATCGCCCTGCAGGCTGCGATGGAGGGCTTCGAGGTCACAACGATGGAGAAGGCTGCGCCCATCGCCGATATCTTCGTCACGGCCACCGGTTGTTGCGACGTCATCACCGGCGTGCACATGGACCAGATGAAGGACCACGCCATCCTCTGCAACATTGGCCACTTCGACAGCGAGCTCGCGATCGCCTACCTCGAGGGCCGCGACGACATCACCGAGATCAACGTGAAGCCGCAGGTGGACCTCTTCGAGTACCCCGACGGTAGGCGCCTGATCGTGCTCGCCCGAGGGCGCCTCGTGAACCTGGGCTGTGCCACTGGCCACCCCTCCTTCGTCATGTCGGCCTCCTTCACCAACCAGGTGCTGGCCCAAATGGAGCTGTGGGAGAAGGAGCTCGAGCTCGGCGTGTTCATGCTGCCCAAGGAACTCGATGAGGAGGTAGCTCGCCTCCATCTCGACAAGCTTGGTGTCCAGCTGACGGAGCTGACGGAGGCCCAGTCCGACTACCTCGGCATTCCCGTCGTCGGCCCCTACAAGCCGGAGTTCTACCGCTACTAGGCGGCAAGCTCGTGTCCTGTGAAGGGCTCGCCGGAGCAAAGTCCGGCGGGCCCTTCGCGCTTGGTGTCCGCGAAGCCGCCCCGTTCCGACCCGCGCCGATGCCGCCGACACGGGCTAGGATGGGCGACGGCGTGCGCACCGACCTCCACATGGCTGTCTTCCGGCTCCTCCTGCTCGCTGTCCTGGCGTCGCCGTCCCTCTACTGCAGTCCTCCCGAAGAGGCCCGGCCCGGCGGCTGCTCCTGCAACGACGTGCCGGCGGGTGACGACGACACCGTTGGTGGTGGCATCGAGCCTGGGGACGACGACGATTCCGGAGACGATGACGACTCCGGAGACGACGACTCCGGGGACGACGACAGCGCAGCAAACAAGGACATCACCCGCTTCCTGCCGCCCTGCGAGGGGGGGGTGGTCGAGGCCTTTCGTTACGACCAGATGCTTCCACCTTCGGGCGACACCGAGGGCTACCTCGCACCGTCGGCAGACACCCGAGCGGCGCTGACGGAGTCGATTCAGGGACTGTTCTCGGGAAGCTACACCATGGCTCTCGCGCAGGCCGAACTCGTTGGCTACCAGCTCTGCCGAGGCGAGGAGGACGAGGAGGGGACCGCTCTTTGGCGCCCGGTCAGCCCCGGCTTGGGGCGGGCGGTCTTCGCCTGGCGGGCGGTGGGGGCGGAGCCGGTCGCCCTGTTGGTGCCGCACCCTTGGTCTCAGGTGCAGACCCTGGAGCAGGCCCGGCAGTTCTTCCACGGCTTGAAAGCCCGGGTGCTGATCGCTTCGGGTACTCACCGCTGCGCCAACACCACCCCAGGTCTCTGTACGGGTACCCACGACCACTGCGGGGAAGGGCTGGCCTACCGGGAGAGCGACGTCTCCTACACCTGGGATACCCTCGTGACCTCCTCGCTGCAGGTCTTCGCGGAGGCCTACCCCGAGGACTGGGTGATTGCCCTCCAGGGTCGGGACGCGGACGGGATTGGCTTGTCCGACGGCACGCTGGTTGCGAGCTCGTCCGGCAGCCGGCTCGACGTTCTCGCCACCGCCCTGGCCGAGGCCTTCCCCGAGGAGCCGCTGGACACGTGCAACGAGGGCCTCGGGCTGAGCCTTGTGGCGGCCGACTGCGGTGAGGACACGGTCCTGTCTCGATCCCTAAACGGGGCCGAGGATCTCTGCACCGATTCCCTGCAGTCCTCGACCGGTCTTTACACCCAGCTCAACCAGGGATTGTCCGTTCGTGAGGACTTCGACACCATGCTGGGGGCGCTGAGTGCGGCGGTGGCGGCATGGACGGATGCGGCTGCGGGCGATGACGACGACAGCGCTGGTGCCCGGTCAGCGGAGTGATCGGCGGGCCTTCGGCCCCTACTCCTAGGGGGTCCTGCCCGCTCCGGGGGGCAGGTCGAAGCGGAGCTCGACGCTCTCCCCCCGACGGACCGTCACCGTCCGTTTGATGGCGATCCCGTCTCGGGGCTTGGTCAGAAAGAAGTTGTGGTTGCCCTCCTCCAGGAGAAGGGTCATCGGAAGGTCCTTGTCGAGGATGAGTCCGTCGACGGCGAGGTGGGCCTCCAGCCCGGCGCTGACGCGGACGGCCCCGCCGGAGTCCCCGGGCTCTCCAAAGGGGCGGACGGTGTCGGGCGGGAGCACGAACTGGGTCTCTAGGGGAGTCGGGGGAGCCGGGGTCGGGGAACTCGGGATCAGGAAGTAGATCGCTGAGGCCAAGGCGCAGGCTGCGAGCAAGCCGCCGACCCAGGGCCAAGGGTTGAAGGAGCGCTTGATGGGCGGAGGCAGGACGGGCGGGCGGCCGTCCTCTTCGAGGGCGTTGCCCAGAGGCTGACTGACAGGCGGTTCTTCCAAATCCTGCCGCATGGCGCTTGCCGGTGGGGCCTGGGCCGGCGGCGAGTCTTCGGGAATGGATGGGGGTGATTCGGCGGCAGTTGGAGGTGGAGCCAAGGTTTGGGGGCTGGGCGCCACGGGCTGGGGTTCCGGTTCGGGTCGACGGGCGTCTGGACCCTGAGATGGACCCGGCGAGCGGCGGTCGTCGTCAGCTGGGGTTCGGCTCGGGGAGGCCGAGTCCGTTGCGTCCTGAGGACTCGCTTCTTTGGCTGGTGAGGGAGGGGGAGCCGGGAGCAGTGGTGCAGCAGCCTGGGTTGCCGGGACTTCGTCGTGGACCGGCGGTGCCTCTTTGTGGACCGGCGGCGCCTCTTCGTGGACCGGCGGCGCCTCTTCGTGGACCGGCGGTGCCTCTTCGTGGACCGGCGGTGCCTCTTCGTGGACCGGCGGACCTGCGTCCGCTGCCGCAGCATCGGCGTCGATAGACGGGAGCTCGGACGGCGGGGTACCCCTGTAGGGGGGCGCCGGCGGGTCCTCAGTCGGTACCTGCTCTGGGGGAGGAGGAAGAGCTTCGGTCGCGGGGAGCGCCGGGTCATCCAAGGGGGGTGCGGCGACCCCGGGGGCTGTCGGCCGGGGAGTGGGTTCCGGGAGGGGCTCAGGCGGCACTGCAGTGGCCCGAGCTGAGAGCACCGCCTCGGCGGTGGGGGCCGGCTGCAGTGATGCTTCGGGGGGCTCTGGCCTTGCTTCCACGAGTGCCGTGGGAGCCTGTGAGCTCGGGGGCTTCGGGCCTTCTTGCTTCGGCTCGGCCGGAGGGATTGCTGGGATAGGAGCGGCCGGCTCTGCTGCTAGGGACGAAGGCGGTGGCAGGTCGAGGCCGGGTGGCGGCCGCATCCGTCCGGTTCGGAAGGGCGAGCCCCTGCGGTGTGGCCCAGCAGACGTCCGTCGTCCGACGGGGGTGGGTTTCGAGGTTGGAGTCTCTTCCTGCTGCGGTGCAGCTGGCTTCTCTTCTGCCGCGATCTGGGGAACCTGCAGGTCCGCGGGTGGGGTGGCGATCTGGTCTTTGCCCTTGGGTTCGCGGGCAGGCGGGGCTCCGTCCGGCGGGGAACTCTCAGCTTCACTGGAGGGACTCGGCGCGGCTTCCGGCGCGGGGGTGAGTGCGGCTTCCTGCTCCGGCCTGTGCGCAGCTTCCGGCGTCGGTGAGGGCTGTGGCGCTTCGGTTCGGCTGCCCGGCGGGCGGCCAAGGAACGAGCCCTCTCGGCGAGGGCGGCCCGAGCCGGCCGAGGATCGAGAGCGCTTGGAGTCCCCCTGCCGGGATGGAGAGGCGGTGCCGGGTCGGTCTGGTCGCGCTGTTCTCGTCGCAGCCTGCACATCCGAGCGGGTCGCCGGCTGCATGTCGGGCTGGCCCTGCTCCAAGAGGGTCGCGATCTCGTCCGCCTCGTCTTGCGGTGGGGGGGAGGGCTGCTGTACTCCGTCTTCCAGGTCCAGGGTGGGGCGCGACGGCTCGGCTGCTCGGGTCCCCCGCACATCGAGGCCCCGCTTCTGCAGCTGTCTCGGGAACAGGCTCCACATTTCGTCGACGAGAACACCGTTCCCGTCAGCGACCCGGCGGGCGCGCAGCTGTTCGGCGAGCAGCCCCCGTACAGCTCCGGACTCTGAGAAACGCTGCTCGGGGTCTTGGGCCAGGCACCGGTCCACGATCTCACCCAGGCCGTCCGGTAAGTCGGAACGCACTTGCTTTACGGCGGGCAGCTCGGCGGCAACCACCCGCTGCATCGTGCGGAAGTCCGTGTCGGCGAGGAAGGGATTCTCGCCGGTGATCATTTCGAAGAGCACAGTGCCCAGGCTAAAGAGGTCGGAGCGGTGATCGACGGCTTGCCCCGTTAGCTGTTCCGGTGACATATAGGCGTGCTTGCCGCGCACGAGCCCAGGCTTGTTCGTGTCGCTGACCCGCTGGGCGCAGGAAGCCACTCCAAAGTCCGTCAACTTCACCTCGCCCTGGACCGAGAGCAGGATGTTGGACGGAGAAACATCGCGGTGCACGACTTCGAGCAGGCGGCCTGCGCCGTCGGTCTTGTTGTGGGCGTACTCGAGGGCGGCGGCGAGCCGGGTGCCGACCGTTAGAATGCAGTCGAGGCTGAGGGGCTGGTGACGCTTGGTGGAGGCGGAGATCAGGCGGCGTAGGTCGGGGCCGTCGACGAACTCCATCGCGATGTAGAGGTTCTCGCCGTACTGGCCGAACTCGAAGACCTGCACGATGTTGGGGTGGTCGAGGGAGGAGGAGATCCTTCCCTCGTGCTCGAAGAGGTCTACGAACTCGTTGAGATCCTGGTAGACAGGGAGGATTTTCTTGAGGGCCAGGCGCTTCTCGACCCCCGCGGCCCCCTGGAGGGCTGCGACGTAGACCTCAGCCATTCCCCCCCGGGCGAGCAGGCGGACCAGCCGGTAGCGTCCAAACTGTTCGTCCATCGTCCTCTTTGAACGAAGCCTACGGCATCGCAGGGGTGGGTTGGGGCCGAGCCTCAGCCTACCGAGCCCGAAGAAGCCCCGCAATGCAGCCGGGCTCTCCGTGGTGAGGGGGGGGGGCTTGCTCCCAGCGGCCGAGCCGATGACAATTTGCCCTTGAGCCAGGCCGCTTCCCCCGTCCCGTCCCGCCTTCCGTCGAGCCCTTCCTTTGGGTCGGTTCTCGGCCTAGGCGCTCTACTGCTCTACTTCTTGGGCCCCGCCTCCCTCGCCGCTTGCGGGACGGATCCTGCTCCGCCCTCCTCCACCATCCCGGGCTCTGGGGCCGCTAGCTCGGCCTCTCCAGCCGGATCCTTCTCCGAAGTGTCCGAGCCGGGTGCAAATGCGGCCGAGAACTCCCGGGCCGAGGTGTCAGACCGCGGACTGGCCGGTCGGGTGCGTTGGATTGGTGCATCGAGCTTTCTCCCGTCTCCGCCGTTTGACGACGACCCTCCTTCGCCTCCCGGGAAGCCAAGCCCGCCGCCAATGGCGAGCCCCCCCAGTGACGGCGCAGATCCCGGGGCTCCACCCGCAGCAAGCTCTCCTGCCAAGCCCCTCTGCCCAGATGGCGCGCAGGACAGCCTTTTGGAGCCCGGGCCCGACGGCGGCCTCCCCGGTGTTGTCGTCCAGGTCCCCGAAGCGCCGACACCCGCCGAGTCGCTACCCGGGCAATTCGTCATTCGGGGCTGCCGCTACGTCCCGCCGGTGGTAGCCCTTCTGCGTGGCGCTACCCTCGAAGTCTCCAATGAAGACTCCTGGCTTCAGACCGCCCACCTTCGCGTGTTCAAGGACCCGAAGGCGAAGGGGAGAACCGTCCAAAACCTCGCCCTTCCGCCGAAGCAGCCCCCTTTGAGCTGGCAGGCACGCATTCCGGGCCAACTGTCGGTGGCTTCGGATCAGCACGCCTGGATGGGAGCATGGCTTTATGTTGCTGGAGCCGGGCAGGTGACGGTGACCGATGCCGAGGGACGTTTTCAGCTGCCGGGCCTCCCTCCGGGCGAGTGGACGGTCCGTCTGTGGCATCCGCACCTCGGTCCCCGCTCGGAGATCGTGGTGGTCCCAGAGGACGGGCCAGCGGCCCTCTACCTTGACTGGGAGGCCGAAGCACCCTAGCTGCCGACCGCCGTCGGCCCCAGCCTCTCAGTCGCCGGTCTCGTCCGGTGAGCCTGCGCCGAAGACCTCGGGTCGCCCCCCTTGGTCGACCAACTCGGCGCCATCGTTCGCCATGTCGGCCACCAATTGGGCTAGGACCCGTACGAGGCGATCTTGGCTGCGCTGCCCTCGATCGTGGGCTTCCCGTCGGGCGTCCGGGCTTAGGTCCGCAAAGGCAGCGTCGTCATCGGGCAGAGCCAGAGCGGCCTGCCAAAGGCGATTCAATGCGGCGAGAAGTGTGGGCTCGGGCATGGAGGTGGCCGAGGACGGCCGGCAGGGCCGCCGCGGTGCGAGGCGCTAGTCTTCTTCCCGGAAGTCGATGACCAGTCGAACTACGGTCTTGCCCACCCGGAGGTCGTCGCCGTCCTGAAACGCAAATTCAGTCAGAGGGCTTCCGTTCAGCAGACTTCCGTTCGTGCTGTCTAGGTCTTTGACCCGAAATTCGCCGCTTGCGAAGTAGATCATGGCGTGGCGATTGGAAACCCGTGGGTCGTCCAGAATGAGGTGGCAGTCGTCGTCTCGGCCGATCAGGATGACGGGATCTTCGACGTAGACGATCTTTCCAGTGTCCGGGCCTGCGACGACCCGCAACTTGGCGTCCACATCGGTTGGCAAAGGCTCGACGTCGCCGACTTTCAGTGGGGTGTCGATAAGGGTCTCAGAACTCATGCGCGGTTCCTTTCAGGCGTGGTCCGGACTCTACCGGGCTGGGGCGCCCGGAACAATCCGGTGCTTGCGGGCAAGGTGTCCGAGGGGCAGAATCTTGACGCTGCCTGCGGGCTGGTCGAGTGATTTGTCTCGCCTGTCATAAAACAACGATCGAGGAGCCTACTTGAACCGCCACTTGCTGCCGCTCGCTCTTCTTGCCCTCTCCTTGGGGGCTCTCTCCGCCTGTCCCGGGAACCTGGAGATATGTATCGATGTGGATGTGGACGGTAACTGCATCGTCTTGGGTCAGTCCGGCGGCGACGACGACGACGACATCGACCCTGGCGCTATCGATTTTTCCGTCTACGACGGCATCGAATACCTGAACATCGACTGGGACCAGCAACTCGAAGAGCAGGGGCGAAATGACTGCAATGGACCCTGGACGGCGACCGGTGAGAACACGACGGCTGACGATGGCAATCTCTGCCCCGACTGCGATCACATCTGGTCCATTGAATTAGTTGCCCAGTCGACCGCAGAATCCTGCATCACCGGCACGGGCCTCACCTTTTTTGAGGACTACATCCGGAAGATGGGAATTCGCTTCCTCTCGAACACGGATTTTGCCGTCTACCGCAACAGCGAGTCGGCGAACAATGTCCTGAATGAGGTCGGGATCGGGGCCATCCAGCCGGGCAACCAGTTCACGTGGAGCGGCATCGATCAGTGGGAGATCGATATCGACAACGGTGGCTACAACTACTACTTCTCCGGCGAGGGAGCATTCTGAGCTCCGGTCCTCTGGCATCCGGGCGCCCCCAGCGGTGGGGACGGTCTTTATGACCCTTCCCGTCGTCCTCCCCCTCACCAAGCTTGTGGGACTTTCCGAGAACCGAGTGGGAAGCAAGGCCTTCCGCCTGGCGGAGCTCTGCGCCCTGGGTCATCCCGTGCCCCCTGCCGCCGTTGTCACCATCACCGCCCTGGAGGCCGTGGTCCAGGAGGCGCGGATGGCGCCACTGGTCGAGGCGTCCGCGGCCGCCATGGCCTCCGGCGACAGCGATCGCGCCTTGGCGGCTGGCGCCGAGGTGGTTGCTGCCCTTCTCTCGGTTCCCCTCCCGGAATCGGTCCAACTTGGAGTGCGTGGTGCCATCCGAAGGCTTGCTGCGCTCCCGCTGGAGCGGCGTGGAAAGAAGGAGCGGCCCGTCCTGTTTGTCGTTCGCTCTTCGGCTGGGGGGGAGGATGGCGCCGAACGCTCGCATGCCGGCCAATACGAGAGCCTTCTCAACCTCAGCGGCGAGGATCGAATCTTCGGCGCCCTCCGCAGTGTCTGGGCCTCTTGGTATAGCCCTCGGGCCATCCGCTACCGTCTCCACGCCCGAAGCGAGGCAGCGGCTCGGCGCGATAGTCGCTTTGGTTCCTTGCCGCGCGGTCCGGTCGTGCCGCCGATGGCCGTCATCCTTCAGCGCATGGTCTTGCCCCGCGCTTCGGGAATGCTCTTTACCGCCCACCCGGTCACCGGCTCCCGCAAGCAGATGATCGTGGAGAGTGGCCCCGGCTTGGGCGAGGCCCTTGCCCAAGGCCGCATTCATCCCGACTACTTTCTCGTCGAGCCCCGACTCGACGGTCGCGCCTTTCGGATTGTCGAGCGTGGAATTGCTCCCAAGGACCGGGAGCTCGTGCCCAAGCCTCCGGGAAGTGGTGAGCTTGCTTTCCAGACCCTTCCTGCGGGAAGGCAGCGCAAGGCCACGCTGACGGATCGCCAAATTCGTGCCTTGTGCCGGATGGGTCGAGCCGTGCAGAGCTGGCAGGGCTCGCCGGTCGATCTGGAGTGGACTCTGGGCGAGGAGGGCACCCTCTGGCTGGTTCAGGCTCGTCCTGTGACCGGCCTGAAGGCTGCCGGAGGCAGAGCGCAGGGCACGGGTCTCTATGCCCGCCCCACCCTCTGGACACAGCGTTTTGCCGGTGAGCGATGGACGGAGCAGGCGACGCCACTGGGCTGGTCCATCGTCCGAGAGCTCCTCGACCACTTCATCCACTGGGAAGACGCGTCCGAGAAGTTCTTGGGCGGCGAGCCGCCGACTCGCCTGTACCGCGGGAGGCCCTACTTCAACGTCTCGATCTTTCGCTTCCTGGCTTTTCGTGCCGTGGGCGGCCGGCCCCCTCAGTTCCTCCTCGAGATGTTCCCCGAAGAGGAGCAGGTTCTCTTGCGGAACCGGTCTCCTCGGCTCCCTCATCTCGGGCTTGTGGTCGCCATCCTGCGCCAGGGCCTGCGCGAGCGGCGCTGGGAGCGCTACTGCACCAATATTCTGACCAACCACGAGGAGTGGGAGGCCTTCCAGCCCCGCTTCGAGGAGGCCATCGCCGGGCTGTCTTTGGACTTCACGGAGCCCCGGGACGGGCTGCACGTCGTCGACGAGGCTCGGGAGCTCATGGTCCGCTACCTCAGCATTCACCTCTTGAGCCTTCTCTTTGCCCACATCAGTTACGAGTTGCTGGACCGGGCTTTGAGAAGCTGGGTTGGCCTGGCGGGCGACACCCTGCGGTCGGCGCTGGTGGCTGAACCCTGGGACAACCGGACCCTGGACACCAACGAAGCCCTGTGGGAGCTGGCGGAGGTGGCGAGGGCCCATCCGGAGCTGGCGGCCCGCCTGCGCGAGGACGCTGAGGTCGACGTGGACGGACTTGCTGTCCTGGCCGGAGGACCGGCCTTTCTCGCCGCGCTTGACGGCTTCCTCGAGCGTTTCGGGCACCGCAGTTCGGCGTCTTGGGAGATCTTCGCTACCCGGTGGGCCGACAGCCCGGAGTGGGTCCTAAAGTTGGTGGCCTCTTCGCTTCGCGGCAGAGTCCAACAGAGGCCGGCGGATCGGGCGAGGCGAAGGGCATCGGATCGCGATCAGGCCGAGCGCCTGGTCCGCAGCCGGATGGGCCGCACGGTGAGCCGGCGGTTGGTGCCGTGGCGCCAGCGCCTTTTTGCCCAACTCCTCCACCACGCCCGCCGCTACATGGCCCTGCGCGAAAACCAGCGTTTCTCCTTTGACCGTCTCCTACTGCGAAGCAAGCGCATCTTCGAGCGTCTGGGAGCCTTGCTGGAGCGAGATGGATTGCTAGCCGGGGGGGAAAACATCGTCTTTTTGGAGTGGGCTGAGGTCCAGGCCCTCGTCCGGGGCGATCTGGAGGCCGCGGATGCAGCAGATCGGGTCCGTGAGCGGCAGGAGGCCTTTCTTGCCAACCAAGGCGCCACCCACCCCGACTTCCTTCTCTCGGATGGTTCTTGGACCCAGCCAGTCTTCGAGGACAGTGAGGGCTTGGTTGGGCTGCCCATCTCCTCGGGGCGGGTGACTGGACCCGTCCGGGTGCTGCACAGCCTGGACGACGTGCACAAGCTGCAGCCGGGTGAGGTCTTGGTCACCCGGGCGGTTGATCCCGGCTGGACTCCACTCTTCCTTACCGCATCTGCTCTGGTCCTCGAGTTGGGCTCGGTGTTGTCGCACGGGGCGGTCGTGGCCCGCGAGTACGGCCTGCCCGCGGTGGTCAACGTTGAAGGGGCTACCCAGATCCTCCAGGATGGTCAGTGGGTTACCGTGGATGGCGACCTGGGACGTGTGATGGTGCACCGGGCACAAAACGACCCGCCTGTTCCGGAACAGGACGTGAACGATCAGGGCATCGATGATTGACTATTCCTGCCATTCGGCCCCGTTCTTGACCCCTTCACGGGCCAGCTTCCCCGCGGTCATCTTGGTTGCTCTGGCGCTCCTGGGGGTTGGCTGCAGCGATTTGGAGCTCTCCGGCTTGAACCGGGGCGATTCCGACTCTGCTCCGCCGGCCTACGAGGGCGACGACCCGCTGGATTCGAGCGACACATCCGGCTCCGGCAACACGTCGACCGACGACGACGATGCGGGTGGGGAGCCCACTGACGGGGTAGACGAGACAGAGGGCGTGCCCAAGCTCGTCGAGACGGACCCGGCCCCGGACAGCACCGAGCACCACTACCGCGCGCCCCTGAGCGTGACCTTTGACGGGAACGCGCTTGGCGCAGAGGTCGTCCTGGAGGGTCCCGTAGACACCGAGACGGGCGTATCCGAGATCCTGCCAACTACTGGCGAATGGAACGACAGCTACACGCACCTGGTGGTGCGTCCTACGCAGAAGCTCGAGCCCCTGACGACCTATTCGGTCATCGTCGAGCTGGCGGGCGCAGCTTATGGCTACGGTTTCACCACATCCGACGTGGGCACGCCTCTGGTGGATGACTCAACAATCGACGGCCAGACCTACGCGCTCTCCCTCGATCCGATCTCGGTGTACTCGCCGTCGGGGCTCGAGGCATTCCTCGCGCCCTTGGGCTCGGGGGCCCTGTGGTTGCTCAACGTGCAAATGGCGCCTGGGGACGTGGAGATGGGTGTCGATCTCGCCCCGACGCTGCCGTTGTCCGAAGAGGACGTCGAGGTTGGCGCCAGCGAACAGGACCCCTGCTCCACGGTGACCGCTGTTGGCGGCATAGAGGCTGCGGTCTCCTGGAGCAATCCCTACTTCTCGAGTGGCGCGCAGCTCTTCGAGCTGGAGCTCGGGGAGCACACCCTGCTCCTGGAAGAGGGGCTCCTGGATGGCGACTTCACGCCGGATGGTCAGGGCATGAGCAACGTGGGCCTGCAGGGATGGCTGCGCGCCGAGTCGCTCGGGTCGATGCTCGGCGATTCGACGGTGTGCACCTGGATGGAGGATACCTTCGGGCAGCTGCCCCTCCTGGGAGACGACCGACTGCATCTGGGTCGACCTTGGCGGCATGATCGGCACCGGCACCGGCGAGTCCTTCTCCGAGGTCGCCACCGCTGATTTGGACGACTGCGATGACGCCGACGGTGGCCTCTGGGCCTGCTCCGTCTCGGGCCGCCCCCTCTCCCCCCATTGGGCCGGCCTGGCCCTCGCCCTCGGCGTCCCCCTCCTCTTCCGCCGCCGCCGAAGCATCTAGCTCCCCCCGACCTCCCTTGGGTGAGAGGGTGCTGGCCGCTCTCTAGCGTGTCCCCGCAATCGACCAACTCTGGTCAGTGCAGTCGGTACTGCTGCTGAGGGGCTGGGTAGGAGGGCGAGGGAGAGCTGTCGGCCCGTGTGGTGGTTCCATGAGGGGCCGTATTTCGAGGACCCTCCACATCACCTCAACAGACCCTCCGCGAACTCTCCAGACCCCGGCCAACTTGCCCCAATGCCGCTGTTGGATAGTGCCTCTTGTGGAATCTGCCTTTCGGCGGTCCACGGGAGGATTCGAACCATGAACCGGTTCCCCACAATCCCTGTCTTGTTGCTGGGCTTTGCCCTCTTTGGTTGCACCGACAAGGACAACGGCACCTGCTCCGCCCCGGACGACAACGTCCAGTGGTTCTGGATCTACGAGAACGGCGGCCCCCTTCTTGGTACGAGTGAGAAGTGCCTCTACTGCGACAACTCCATTCCTCCCGAGGAGTGGGACGCCTATGCGTCCGAGAACGGCTTCTTCTACCCCGGCGGCGGGCTCAGTCCGGGGGGGGGCACTCCCTGCTTCTACTCGGGTTCCTCGGACATTCACAGCGCGGATGCCTGTGGGGCCGCGATGTGTGGGGATGACCCGCCCACCCACGATGTCGTCGGACCCAACCATGGCGCCTGGAGATACATCGAGCCGCTGCTCGGGGGAGCTGCGGGTGGTGCACCGAGCGACGACGGCTTCGAGCCCATGGAAGAGTCCAGTGATGAGCCTCTAGGCTGTGCCCCTGTGGCGCCGCTGAGCTGTGGCGGGACCATCAACGGTGACACCTCCGATCCCACCTACGGAACGACGCAGAATGTCGATCGCTACGAGGGTGCAGTCGGCAACTACGGCGCGCCCGAAGTTGCCTACACGTTCACTGCTCCGGTCTCCGGCCCCGTGAGCTTCGCCTTTGTGGATCCTGATCCAACCGGTGTCGACCTCGACCTCTTCCTCTTGCATGGACCGGCTGGCTGCCAGGGCGAGGCCGCTGTTCAGCGCGGCTTCAACAGCTTGGACTTCGAGGCGACTGAGGGCGAGACCTACACTCTTGTTGTGGACGGTTTCGCCGGTGCTCAGGGCGCATTTTCAGCCACGCTGGACTGCGGTGACACCGAAGCGCCCCCTGCCGATGCTCCGGCGGAAGCTCCGGACCCGTCCATCTACGGATCGTGCCTCTTTGGTTGGCAGAGCCAGCACATCGAGGCGGCCTCTCACCTCGAGACCGACGTCCTTGGCCAATACACGACCCCTGGCTCGGTGCCCTCGCTGACGGCGCAACAGGCGGTAGAAGGCATCAAGGCCGATGGCTGGGCTTCAGTCGCCAACATCCAGGACGTCTTCACCTACGTGGACAGTGATGGGATCTACGTCAACGATGTCGTCTATTCCGCTTCGGGAGCGGACTACACCTGGTTGCAGTGGTACAGCGGTGACACGGAAGTCGGCTACCTCTATCAGGCTGGGACGCTCAACCTCGTCGCGACGGTGAGCGATGGCGACATCTACGACTGCACGGCACAGCTCTAGAGCCTGAAGGGCTTCAATGCCCACCCTTGGGGTCGGCTGGCGTCTCGTCGCAGAAGTCGCCCTGTCCGTCTTCGTCCTGGTCGCCCTGATCGTCGGTCCAAGGTCCGTCGGCGACCAGTGAGATGCCGAGGTCGTTCACGGGGCCGCTGTTGTCGCCGGCGTGGAGGAAGCGAGCGAAGGTGCCCCAGCCCCCGCCCTGGTCGTAGACCTTGAGTAGTACCGAGTTCCAGCCCTCTATCAGTTCTGCGTCGAAGCGGAACTGGTCAGCATGGGTGCCCTGGCAGTCTGAGACTTCGCCAACGACCTCGCCGTTGAGCCAGGCGCGGACGCCATCGTCCGGCCCAAGGGCCAAGAGAACGCTGCGTGTTTTGGGGCTGAACACCCAAGTGCTGATGTAGACCTCACGGGGGGCATCGTCGGTGCGCAGGTGTTCGAAGTCGATGCGCGAGTCGGGCTCGATGTGTGCGACCCAGGTGCTGTCACCGGCCGGTCCGGCGATGCGAATCGTGGCCTCGCTGTCGTCGGGACCCCCCAGCAGCTGGATCGGACTCGGCAAGCAGGTGTCTTCGCTGGTGTTGCCAAAGTAGGGCCCCGTCAGGAGCCAGTGGCGCAGGAAACCGTCTTCTCCGAGGACAAGCCCGGGGTCATTGGGGCCGTTTGGCACCGTAGGGCAGTTGTCGTCGCCGTCGGCCACTCCGTCGCCGTCATCGTCGGCATCGCAGCGATTGGCCACCCCGTCGCCGTCGGGGTCATCGGACGGCAGGATCGGGACATCGTCGAGCGCACAGCTGTCTTCGCCGGCCTCCCAGTCCAGGGTGTAGGTCGGGACCACCCCCTCAAGGAAGGGGGCAATGCACAGCGTCCATGTGCCACCCGTCATGAAGCGCGCCCCCTCAGCGAGCGCCGGGAGGATGGGGGCGCAGCCGGAGTCGCCACCGGGGCTGCCGGAGGCAAGCAGGGCGCCTGATGGCGAGTAGAGGGCCAAGGTGCTGGCTTCGGGGCAGGTTCCCTCGCCGTCGCCTACTAAGTCCGCTTCGAGCCAACCACCCTCGCGGATTTCGATGGCGAAACAGTCCACATCGTCGGTTGGAAGTGCTCCGGTGATCCGATCGCCCGGGAGCAAGCCTTGGGCTTCCTCGAGGGTGTCGTTTTGCTCCTCCTCCGGTGCGCCGAGCTCGGCTTGGCACGACGGCGAGCAGCCGTCACCGCCCCAGCGGTTTCCGTCGTCGCAGGCCTCACCCAGGTCGGTGTTGATGACCTCGTCGCCGCACAGCGGAGTTTCTGTCTCCGACCCAGAGCTGTCCTCGTCTTCGTCCTCGGTATTGCAGGCTGGTGCAATGAGCCAAGCCAATGCGCCAGCGAGGAACACAGACTTGGTCGAGAAGCTGCTCATGGACACTGGTCTCAGGCATCATGCCTGCATGCGGCGCACTCCGCTCGGCTTCGTTTTGCTAGCAGTCTTCAGCTCACTCTGGGTTGCGCGTCCTGCTGGGTGTCAGGATCACGTCCCAGGCCAGCTCACCGGCGACATGCTGCTCCGTCTGCAGGGTAGCGAAGCAGCGCAGAGCGGCTTGCTTGCCCGGCTTGAAGTGGACCTCCGTGTCGACGCTATCGAGCGGCGGTCGGGCTCCTGGCCGGTCTACACCCTGCGTCTTGCCCAGGGCGAAGATGTGCTCAAGCTGGCCTCAGAGCTGGAGCGCCACGCCGCAGTGCGCTGGACGGACCCGGAGCGCTGGCTCGACATCGTCCCCCAGGGTGCGCCGCTGAATGATCCCTATTGGGACCAGCTCTGGCATTTGGAGAACCTAGGACAATTCACGGGCGCCTTGCCCGGCATCGATGTCCACGCCGTGCCGGCCTGGGAGCGCAGCACGGGCGCGGGCGTTCTTGTCGCCGTCCTCGACAGCGGGACGGAATTGGACCACCCCGACCTCAGCACCGTGCCGGGAATCGACGTGATCGACGAGGGTGGCGATGGCTCGCCGGCCGAGGGCGAGGACGGCAACCCCCATGGAACCGCTGTCGCCGGGCTGATTGCGGCCATTGGAAACAACGGCATCGGTGTGGCGGGGGTGGCCTGGGAGGCGCAGGTGATGCCGGTCCGGGTCATCGGGGGGGGGACTACGTCCTCGGGCCACTGGGACGCGTTTGTCGAGCCCGCCGATTCCGGTGCTTCCGTACTCAACAACAGCTGGGGCTTTGGTTCGGGAGACGAAGACGAGCCCTGTGGCCCTGGTCCCGATGGCCCCAGCATCACCGACCCCGTGGCCTACGCCCTGAGCGAAGGCCGCCGAGGGCGGGGGAGCAGCGTCGTCTTTTCGATGGGGAACGGCGGCTGTGACGAGCGGGTGCAGCCCATCCTCGCAGTCGACGGAGTGGTTGCGGTCGGGGCCGTCAACGACCGAGGCGAGAAGTGGGGCTACAGCAACACCGGCTCCGACCTCGATGTCGTCGCGCCCTCGGGAGACGCCTACGGAAACGCAGGCCAGCAATTGTGCACCACGGACCTCAGCGGGGACCTCGGCATGAACGGGCTGGGCGACAACAACGAGTACACCGCGTCGATGGGGGGCACTTCGGGCTCTGCTCCGCTGGTGTCTGGAGTACTCGCCTTGATGTACGGCTCCAACATGCGCATCACCGACGTCCAGGCCCGGGAGGTTCTCTGCCTCAGCGCCGACCGGATCCAGATCGAGGCTGGCGAGTACGACGCTACTGGCTGGAGCCCGCTCTATGGCTGCGGCACAGTGGATGCGGCGGCGGCGGTGGCGGCGGTCGCCAACTACGGCCCCCCTGATCCACCGACGGTCACCTCTCCGCTCAGTGGTGAATACACTGGCCCAGAGGTCGTGATTGAGTGGTCCGAAGCGGCAGATCCGGACGGGGATCCGCTGACCTACGAGCTGGAACTCTTCCTCTCCGATCCGGACGAGCCCAGCGGCGACGACGACTCCGCCGCGAGCGAGGGGGACGAGAACGACGACGACGATTCGGCCGAGGTCTCCGCTACAGGTCCCTGGCTCTTCTCCGACCTGCAGGAGAGGAGCCTAGACCTCAGCGGCTATCTGTCGGTCGGAGAGGGCTACGGGGTACGCATCATCGCCTCGGACCCCTGGGGGCCGGGTTTGGCCTCCTCCCCCAGCTACTTCTTCGTGCGGGAGACCGCTGCCGTCGGGCCCGAAGGGGGCGGCTGCACCTGTACCGCTGACATCCTGGGCGGACAGAGCGGGTCCTCGGGGCTGGTCGCGCTCCTGGGCTTGGTGGCCCTGGGTTTCAGCCGCCGCTGCCCCCGATTCGAGGGGAGGGACGGAAGCCCTTCTAGTTCTTCTCAGCGCCGGCTTGGATCCAGGCGTCGATTGCGCCCAGCTGTTGAGAGGTCAGAGGGTCCCGGTCGCCCGGCGGCATGGGATCGTCCTCCCCGCCCACGCTGAGGTGGGTGTCCCGAAGCTTGTGGACCATGTAGCTGTTGCTGGGGTCTCCGGGTTCGACCCGCTTGATGCTGGGGACCTGCTGGGAGTCGACTCCGACCAGCTCGTCGTAGCCCTCGTCATAGAGGTGGAGGTCACGTAGGCCCTCGCGCTGGTTGGCGGTGTGGCAGGCGTGGCAGCGGTCGGTGAGGAGTTCTTGGATACCGGTCCAAGTGGCGTCCACGTCGCCAGTGTCGTCATCGTCGCCGCTGGAACTGCCAGAGTCGTCGTCATCGTCCGTTCCCGGGCCCCGGGAATTGCAGGCGGCGCTCTCGGCGGCCCCGGCCAGCAGCAGGGCCAAGAGGAGGGCTGAGGCCGGTCGGAAGGGCGACCCTCGCATGAGCCGGTTCGATTCGAAGCAGCGCTAGGGCAGGATGCCCGCTACCCCCAGGCTCAGGCCGCCGTCGCTCGGGGCGCCCCAGGGCAGGATGATGGCTCGGCGATCGATCCAGCGTTGGCTGTAGCGGTCCTCGCCTTTTGCTCGGTCTAGGGCGCGGCTCAGAGCGCTCCTGGCAACCTTCGCGTCCACGAACAGGAGGATCTCACCCATGATGAGCAGGTTCATTCCAACCACCGCCATCGGGATGAAGGGGTAGAGGAAGTCGTCGTCGTCGATCGCGAACAAGGGGATTGAGAAAGCGTAGAGCATCGCCAAGCCGGACGGAGCCAGGATCCCGCCGGTGATGGCGAGCCCCTTGCTCGGTGACCTCTTCTTGAGTCGGCTCAAGCCCGAGCGCGACCATTGCCCCGAGGCGCCTGCGAGGGCAAAGGAAGTGCCGAGCTGGATGGCGGTTCCGACGAAGGCGGGAGCTGCAACAGACAAGCGGTAGCTCTCGCCCAGGTAGCTCTCGCCGAGGAGGCTGAGAGTCTCAGCTCCCGCTGCCGTTGCGTAGGCGCCGGCCATTGTCGCGAAGCCGGTACCCATTAGGACTGCGCCTCCAATTGCGAATCCGATGGCCACCCCACCCCGCGCCTTGGCATCGCGAATCCGGCCCCCACTGCCCCGGTTGTCATCGGCTTCGCGCCTTCTTCGCTCTTCGGCTTCTTCCTCCCGGCGGCTCTCCTCCCGGCGGCTCTCCTCCCGGCGGCTCTCCTCCCGGCGGCTCTCCTCCCGGTCGCGGGATGACTCATCTGGCTTGGACGATTCGGCAGACCCGCCCAGGGTCGTGACCTTCTCAATGGAATCGTAAGCTACCCGTACCGTCTCGCCGTCGGGCGTTCGGACCAAGTAAGCGGAATCGCCTTCGTCGATGACTACGCCGACCAGGACGTGACCATTCTTGAGCTCGAAGGACTTCCGATCTTCTTCCGCATGGGCCGAACCCACGGGCAAGAGCATTCCAACGAAGAGCGCGAACAGGAACCATCGAATGAGCCGGCGTTGCATTGCGGTCCTCCCACCCCCGACTTGGTCCGGAGTCAGGTCTCTTATTCGGCGTAGTCTACCTTGATCCCCCGGGCACCCAGCTCACGCAGGTGCTGCACGATCTGCTGGTGGTGCGGGTGAGTTCGGTAGGCCTCCATGGCCTCTCTCGAATCAAACCGGGTGATGAGGACGAGGTGGGCCGAGCGCTCGCTGGGGCTGTCGTCGATCCCGACCTCAAGGAAGCGGATCTGGGGGATGTGGGCCTGCATCCCCTGCAGCATCTGGGCCGTGGCCGCGACATCGTCGGGATCTTCGAGGGTGAACATGACGAGGTGGCTGTACATGGAGCTGCCCTAGGTTGTACCAAAGGAGAAGGCCCAGGCTTGCGCGACGGACCCCGCTTCTCGGTCCGATCTGTCCTTGGCGCATCCCTCGGGAAGGCCGAAACCTCCGCCTTGGCATGCGGCGCGTGCGAAGCCCAGGAGGAGGGTCCAAAGCCCTGGCTGGTGCCGACCTGGCTGGTGCCTTGTCATGGCCCGAAACCTACCAGGCTTTTGCCCCGTAGGGCACCGCTGCCGGGACGATTACAGGGTCTCTAAGAAGGTAATCAGCTGCCCTTGGTCGGCCGTACTCGCTCCCTCGTACGCGAGCCGGGCCGCTTCGGCTTCGTGGTCGTGTCCGTCACGAATCGCGTTGTCCAGGGTCTCGGCGCTTCCGTCGTGCAAGAAGGGCCCGGTGTCGGAGATCCCCCAGAGTGGCGGGGTTCGGAACTCGTCGTGGGCCGCATTGGCGTTTCGGTGGACCAGAAACGCGCTGGCCGGAGCGACTTGGTGAAGGAGAAGATCGGTGTACGCGGCCACCCCGCCGAGGTCGGGAAGGTGGCAAGTCGAGCAGCCGAAGCTGGCGAAGAGGGCCTCGCCGGCCAGGGCATCGGCCGAATCGGAGCCCTCTTTGCGCAGGGGGGCAGCGACGTGCTCTAGATAGAAGGCCTCTTCCAAGAGGCTGCGGTCGTCGACCTCGGGGTCATCGAACCAGTCGTTGTCCTGGGCGACGGTGTAGGTGCTAAAGCGGGTGGGCATGGTGATGCCCAACTCATTGAGGTTGGCGTCGGCTACGAAGTCTAGGACTGAGGGAACCTGAGCCTTCCATCCAAAGCGACCAAGCCGCCCGGTGAGGAGAATGTGCGCTCGCCCGGAAATCCCGTCGGTGTTCGCGTCGTTGGGATCGGCGTTGGCGAGGATGTCGGTGGCGGGGATGCGGTTGAGGAGGCCCAGGCCCTGGAGACTCGGAGCGTTGCGGAGCTCTACCGCCGTACTCGAGGCCGACATGCGCCAGGGGATGTGGCGGGTCACCACCGAGCGGGGCATTGTGCCCGCGGCCATGGGCTCTGGGTAGGTGCCGGGATTGCCCTCGCCGTCTGGGTCGGGCAGGCCATCGAAGAGGATGACGTTCATGTCGATTCGGCCGCCCCCTCCGAGGACGGGAATGTCGTGGCAGGAGCGGCAGGAGTCGGAGTTGAAGTGGGTGCCCAGGCCACTGTTGAAGTTGGGCGCCGTCATTCGGTCGACCTTGCCGCGTCCTGCGATCCACAGCTCCCGCTCCCACGGCGTCAGCTCTCGATCGGGTCCCCCTGGGGTCAGGGGGTCGGGTACAGGCGTGCCTTCTGGCGCCAAGTAGCGGCCCTTTGGGCTCCAGCCGCCGAGCTGGAAGAGGAAGACCTGAAGATCGGCCTCTTGTTCGTCCGTCAGGGCGGAGTAGGCGGCGGCTGAGGCTGCTGCCTCGCCGCCGTGT
>CAZQTQ010000022.1:10234-20088 GCA_964596025.1 uncultured Rickettsiales bacterium | reverse complement strand
TTACGAAACTCGGCGTGCACCTTGCTAACCGACGCTGCCCACTCGTCCCGAAACATGAGGTGGCAGTCGGGCGCACGGCCCACGCGGAACCCTTCGTGGACCTCGACGAGATCCTCGGACGGGGGCTCTAAGTTCAGCAGATAGAAGGCCGTGGCGGGTCTCCGACGGATCGTGGGCGGCCTCGGCGGCAAACCGAAGCGCCACCAGGGCAAGGGGCCGTCCACGAGCATACACGGCCCACCGAAACGCAGCGGAGGACACAACTCCGCGGAGCGGGGAGCGAGCCGTTGAGGAGGCCTCGGGCTGCTAGTCTTGCCCCATGGAAGAGCCCACCGGCACTGCGCTCGTCGGCCTCGGCTACTGGGGTCCAGCCTTGCTGCGAAATTTCGAGGCGGCCCCGGATGCTGCGGTCCTCCACCTCGTCGATCGGGACTTGGGCCGCGCGCAAGATGCAGCCAAACGCATGGGTTCGGCCGCGAAGTGCCACGACGCCATCGACCCGGTCCTCGAAGACCCTGCGGTCGTGGCCGTCGTCTTGGCGACGCCGGTTCGCACACACTACAGGCTAGCCAAGCGCTGCTTGAGCGCGGGACGCCACGTCCTCGTGGAAAAGCCCCTGGGAATGACGGTGGCCGAGTGCCGGGAGTTGGAAGCGCTCGCCGAAGCTCGCGGCCTCTGCCTGCTTGTCGGCCACACCTTCCGCTTCAACCCCGCCGTCGAGCGGATCAAGACCATCATCGACGGGGGCGGGCTCGGTCGTGTTCTCTACGTCCACGGCCGGCGGGTGAATCTGGGAAGGATCCAGGCCGACTTCAACGCACTCTGGTCCTTTGCGCCCCACGACTTCTCCATCCTGAACCACTGGCTGGATGCCACCCCGATCTCGGTCGCTGCCCGCGGCTTTTCCTACATCCAAGAGGGCATCGAAGACGTCGTCTTTTGCACCGTCCGCTATCCAAGAGGAATCGGTGCTCACCTGCACTTGGGCTGGCTGGACCCACGCAAAGTCCGCGAGATGACCGTCGTCGGCACCGAAAAGATGGTGGTGCTCGACGACGTCGTCGCCCAAGGCAAGGTGCGCCTCTTCGACCGAAGCGTCACGCCCATTGGCGCCTCGCCGAACAGCTTCACCGACTGGCAGTTGGACATCCGCCACGGCGACGTCACCTTTCCCGCCATTGACTGGCACGAGCCGCTGCGGGCCGAGGTCGACGAGTTCCTAGCTGCCGTGCGGGAGCAGAGGCCGCCTCGGGTTCCACCATCGGAAGGTACGGCTGTGACCGCAGCCATCGTCGCGGCGCAGGAGAGTCTGCAACGGGGCGGGCAAGAGGTCCTCCTCGAAGAGATCCTCAGCCAGTCCTGAACCAGCTTCTTCTTGCCTTCTTGCCATGGAAGGTAGATCCTCCCGTGCTGCAAGGAAGCCCGATGAGCCAAGAGTCGCCCAGCAACGGAGCGCAGGCCGTGCCTCAGGATGCCGAGGTCCATCCGACCTACCCCGCCGATGGGGTCTGCCCGCCCGAAGATCTACCCGGAGGCCTCTTCCGGCTGCTCAGCCCCGAGGGTGAGCTGAGCGGGGAGCCGCTGCTAAAGGGCGACGCCCTACTCGATGTGTACAAGGCGATGGTTCGCCAACGCCAGATCGACGATCGGATGCTGACCCTCCAGCGACAGGGCCGCCTCGGCTTCTATGGTGCTTGCACGGGCCAAGAAGCCGCCGTCTTCGGCACCGCCTCAGCCCTCGAGCCCAGCGACTGGATCGTCCCCGCCCTGCGCGAAGCCGGTGCCCTGCTCTACCGTGGACTGCCGCTGGAGACCTACTTCCACCAACTCTTGGGCAACTCCCAAGACATCACACAGGGCCGCCAGATGCCCTGCCACCCTCCGGGCCACGACTTCCACTACATCACCATGAGCAGCTGCATCGCCAACCAGATCCCCCAGGCAAACGGCCTCGCCTTGGCCGGCAAGCTCAGGGGAGATGGACGGGTGACCGCCTGCTTCATGGGCGACGGCGCTACGTCGGAGGGCGACTTCCACGTCGGCCTAAACGTGGCCGCTGCCAAGCAGCTTCCGGTGATCTTCGTCTGTCAGAACAACCAGTGGTCGATCAGCGTGCCCGTGGGGGCACAGACAGCAGCGGAGTCGATCGCCGTCAAGGCGGAGGCCTACGACATGCCCGGGATCCGGGTCGACGGAAACGACGTATTGGCCGTCCACAAGGTCGTGAGCGAGACCGCAGCCCGCGCGAGGGCCGGCGACGGGCCCACCCTCATTGAGTGTCTGACCTACAGGCTGGGCGCGCACACCACTTCGGATGATCCCACCCGGTACCGAGACGAAGCGGTCACAGAGCGCTGGAAGGGCTTGGACCCACTGAACCGAACCCGGGGGTTCCTGGAAAAGGAGGGCCTCTGGAGCGCAGAGGCCGAAGAAGCCCTCGCCAAGGAAACCGACCGCCAGATCCGGGAGACCTGGGATTCGGTCGAGGACGTACCGGAACCGGGGCTTCGCTCCATGTTCGAGGACGTGTTCGCCACCCTGACACCCCAACTCGAAGAGCAGGCACAAGGCCTGGAGGACAACGTGGCCTGGGCGGCCAAGAAGGGCCTGGAGCGAACCGACCACTAGCGGGACGGAGAGCGCAGGCAAGGAGCAACGTGTGGCAGCAAAGAAGGCAAAAGCACCCGAGTTGAGTACCGACCAACTGCTGTTGGCCTACCGGATCGCCGTCCGCAACCGCAGCATGGACGAGCGCGTCGTCCGCTTGCTCAGCCAGGGAAAGGTGAAGTTCGCGATCTACGGCCCCGGCGAGGAGATCCACGCCACCGCCACCGCCCTCGCCTGGCACAAGGCCACCGAGGGCGGCAAGGACTTCGGCTTCTGTGGGCACTACCGCTCGGGGACCCTCTACGCCATGTGGAGCGAGCTGTGCGGACGCCCCGACTTCGCCCGCGACGTCCTCCGACAACAGTACAGCCGCGCCACCGATCCCTTCTCGGGCGGTCGCAACATGGTCAACCACTTAGAGGACATAGGGCGGGGTCTACTCCCAATTCAGTCGCCCCTGGGCATGAACCTGGGCAAAGCCGTGGGCTACGCCCAGGCCATGCGGCTCAATGGCACGGAAGCTGGCTTTACGGCCGCGGCCATCGGCGACGGCACGACGGCCGAAATCGACCTGCACGATGCGATGAACGCCATTTCGGTGTGGAGCCTTCCGACCTGCGTGATGGTGACGGACAACCACATCGCAATCTCCACCGGGCCCCAGGACGGGCGCGGCATCAAGAACTTCGAGGCCTATGCCAAGGCCTTCGACCTCCAATTCTTCCACTGCGACGGCCGCGACTTCTTCGCCTGCTACGAGACCGCCTTTGCCGTCGCGACCTACTGCCGAGGCCAACAGAGGGGCGCTCTATGGCACGTCGAGAACGTTCCGCGGCTCAACGGCCACAGCTCCGCCGGCAACTACCGGTTTGATCTGGAGCAAGACGATCCAATCCTCGACTTCGGCGCACTGCTGGTCGAGCGCGAGGTCCTGACGGCGGGCGAAGTGTGCACTCGAATCAAAGGCGAGGGCGCCGACTACTTCGCGCACCACGCCCTCGGAACCATCATGGAAGAGGAGGACGCGCGGGTCGCGGCCTGGATGAAGGCCACCGAAAGCGAGCCGCACCCCGAGCCCCAGGGAATTCACGAGTGGATCCGCCCCCCCTTCCCCGAATACAGCGAGCCCGAAGACCTGAACGATCGGCCCACCACCAACGTCACCTACGCCGGGGCCTTACGGGCAGCCATGCTCGAAGTGCTCGAGACCTATCCGTCGGGAATTTGGGGCCAAGACGTCGGCCAGCTCGGCGGCGTAATGCAGGCGACCGCCGGCCTCAAGGACCGCTTCAGTGCACGGGTCATCGACGCCCCGATCAACGAGCCCCTGATCGTGGGCACTGCAGTGGGCGCAGCCTTGTATCCCGGCTTCCGCGCCCTTCCGGAAATTCAGTTCGCCGACTACTCGCTGAACGCTTACCACTGGCTAGTCCACATGGGGAACCTCTACTGGTCGTCCCTGGGCCAGGTCTGCCCCAGCGTCATCCTACGCATGCCGACCGATCCCTTTGGCGGCGGCGCCATCTACCACTCCATGAGCGTGGACGGGTTCTTCTCACCCATTCCTGGGCTAGTCCTCGTGATGCCGTCCACGTCGTACGATGCCTACGGGCTGCTCCTGTCCGCGGCCGAGTACGGCGGGCCCGTCGTCTTTCTGGAGCCAAAGTACTGCTACCGCCGCAGCCTGGGGCCAGCCTTCTCCGACGAGCCTGAGGCCAGCGACAAGACCGCAGTCAAGGCGCTCAAGGACCAGATCCGCAAGGGAGGCATCCCGACCATCGGCAAGGGCGTGCGTGTTCCCTTGGGCAAGGGCATCGTCCGGCGCACAGGCAGCGACCTCACCATGGTGGGCTGGGGCCGAGGCGCGCTCTTCTCCGAGGAGGTTGCCCAAACCCTCTCCGAGGAAGGGATCTCTGCCGAGGTCATCGACCTGCGGACCATCGTCCCACCCGACATGGACCTGGTACTTCGCTCGGTACAGAAGACCGGCCGCCTCTTGGTAGTGGCCGACGACAGGCCTTTTGCCGGTTTTCACCGCGAGATCCAGAGCCAGGTGGCCGAGGCCTTCCCGGGGATCCCGACCCGGGCCGTAGGCATGAAGAACGTGCCCGCCATCGCGCAGAGCGAGATCCTCGAAGAGGCGACGGTACTCAACCCCGAGCGCATCGAGGCCGCGGCCCACACGCTCTTGGCCCAGAGCAGGACCCAGGGCGGCACCGGGGTCGGGGGCTGGCACTGGGTGCCACCGCGGTATTACGTAGGCTAGGTGAGACTTCCCGGATCCCAGGGCCTGCGCTTCCTCCCAATCGGGGGCATCTGCGGGCTTTTGGTCCTCGCCCTGCCCGGAGTGGGATGGGCCGGGAGCGCGGCCAATTTGCAGGGGATCCCGCTCGACTTTCGCTGTTCGGCCTCGCTACCGGAGCGGCACGAGCTCCTGGGCTCCTACCCCGGAGAAGACCTGGATGCCCTCGCCCGGGCATTGAGCGAAGCAGACGCCCCAAGCCCGAAGCTCGGGCCCCATAAGAAAAGCCGTGCAGGGCCTAGCCCAACGGAGACAAGCCCGCCCTTTGGCGAGACAGACGACCCCTCGGGCTGGCTCGAGGCCCATCTTTGCCGCATGGCCTGGTCACTCTTCAAGGCCAGCGGAGCCCACCGCGCGGCTCCCGACATTCAAGCTCCGAGCCGCGCCGTCCTGTCGCTGGAGTTGCTTCGGGCCGATCTCTTCAGCTCGCGCCTCGTCAACCAACGCATGGGTCCATCCGTCCTGCCGGTCTCCGTGCCTCACTGGGCCCTGGCCATGCACTGGCGAGTCTCCTTCGGGCTGGAGTACCCCAATGACGGCTTCCAGACATCGCCCCTGCACATGGATCGCAAGGGAGGCGCAGAACAAGAAGACTACGAGGCCCTGCGGCTGGGCGCGCTGCTCGTGGCCTCGGTTCGAGCCGCTCTGGGAGACCTGCCCCAGATCCTCGCCGACGACGGCCGCCTCCAAGACTTGCTCCTGCCCCGCCTGAGCTCGAAGCCCCAGCCACCGCAACATTGGCAGGCCTCAGGCCCCCTGGCCAATTCCTTTTGGCTCCTGCTGTCGCCCGAAGGCCGGATACGTCACGACGCCCTGGCCTTCCTCCTCAGCGGCGAAGTGCTTCCGCTCGAGACCCGCATCGAGATGGCCCGCTGGTTCCTGATGAACGATTCGGATTTCGCGCTTCGAAAGGACGCCCTGGCTTGGCTGTGGCGCGAGGAGGACGCCGCCCGACCCGAGGGCCCCCTGGACCCGGCCTTCCGCGCAATCCTCCAGTGGCTCCTTCAACGGGAACCTTCGCCGCGGGTGCGAGAGAATGCGGTCCAGAGCCTAGCCCGACGCGACTACCTCGACCTGCGAACCCTCTTACTCCTGGCCGCAAGCGACGCCAGCAAGCGGGTCTCAGAGGTCGCGCTGTCGGCGCTCAGAAGCTACCCACCAGCAACCAGCCAGGAGCTTTCCGACCTCGATGAGACGGGCACAGTGCCCCGACTTGCACCCTGGACCTTTCAGTTCAGCGGACGGGTTCTGCCGCCCCCCGCCGACAGCGAGGCTCAGCTACTCGTCCTCGCCGGTGCCTCCCCCGGCGCCGCATCCGAAGCCTGGCTGCAGCGCTGGCTGCAGGAGGCCGAGCACAAAGGGGCAGCCCTTCCCCAGGCGCTGGAGCGATGGCGAGCCCTCGCCTCTCATCCACGTGCCGCGATCCGTCAGGCCGCGCTCGCAAGGCTTGCCCGGGAACGGACCAACCTGGACGCAGTCGCCATCTTGGCTGAGCGGGTGCGGGTCGAGCTGGATCCGCGGGTGCGGCTGCTGGCAGTCGACGCCTTGTCGGGAGAGGGCGGTCTGGCGGTGAAGGCTGCGCTGCTCCAGGCCTCCGAAGCCTCAGAGTCCTTCGTCCGTGCCGCAGCAGCGAGAGCCCTGGGTTTCGTCCCCGGGGCGGAGGCGGCGGCCCGACTCGAGGCCCTGGCAGCGGACGACCCAGGTCCGAAAGTGCGTCGCCAAGCCCGCAAGGCGCTGCGCCGGCGCTAGACGAGGAGGGGGAGGCCCCAGGCGCTCCCCAGCTCAGAGGCCGCGCAGTGCCGAAGCGACAAACTGGATCCCAAAGAGCCACACCAGAGGCGAGAGGTCTAGACCTCCGGTCTTCTGCGGAGGAATCAGCTCCCGGAGGGGCTGGTAGAGCGGCTCCGTGATCTGATGGGTGTAGCAGCGCGGTACGTCCCCCGGGCCCTGCACCCAGCTCAAGAGCACGTCGGCGAGGATGAAGTAGGACAAGAGATCGAGTAGCTGGGCGGCGAGCAACATCGCGCGAGCCTAACACCCCGCTGGGACGCCCAAGGCACCAGGCCCCGACTCCCTACCGAAGGGAGCCGGGGCCGGCGCGTACCATCCGAGGCAGAGTACTTCCGCCTCGTCGGAGTGTCTTAGGGCATCACCACCATGTCCTCGATCAGGTTCATGTCGTCGCTGAACAGGACCTGGGCGTTGCCATCGATGTCAACGACACCGACGGTACTGCCGTCTTGGTTATCGAAGAGGGCGAAGACAGAGTTCGCGCTCGCCGGCTCGAGGGCGCTGAAGTCCCAGTGGTTGAACTCGTTGATATGACCTGTGACCTGGGTGGGGGCTGCACCGTAGGCACTGACGGCCCGCAGAGCGAAGTTGCCGGTCCAGAGCCGACCGCTGAGATCCTGACCCATGATCTGACCGGACGGTGTGACCTCGGTCCCCGATACCGGCGCCGTGTCTCGATTTACCCAGGAAGAGAGCTCCTCGGGAATGACGTCCAGGACCGGCACGTCGTATGCGACGCAGCTGTCCGGGGCGCCAGCAACAAATCGTACGCCGGTGGTGTCCATGAAGCAGGCATTGTCACCTTCGACGGCGTGCAAGACATTGCCCAGGCTGTCGAGGGTCAAAAGCAGCCGCTCGGCGGTGACAACGATGTGGCCCATGCAGTCGTCTTCAACTCTCCAAATAGGCTCGACCATGACCCAATTGACGCCCCAATCCGTTTCCACCTCGACGGTCTCCTCGCGACCATCGAAGAGCACCATCGAGCTTCCATCGGCCTCGACCCGGAGAATCTGGCGGGACTCGGAGACGACGATGAAGAAGCCGTCTTGGTGGTGGGCAAGGCTCTGGGCGAATGGAAGGTTGGAATTGATTCGGTCCAGTTCCGTGCCATCGGTTGCACGCATCACGATGTCGAAGTTGCCCGAATCGTTGGTCTGAAGCACCGCAAGCGTGGCCGCCGCGTCAAAAGCCGCGAGTTCGGCAGTGGCTTCCTCGCCGAGACGTGGATCGTCGGAAGAGTCTTCCTCGTCGGATGCGGCGGAGTCGGACCCGTCGTCAAAGGAGCCGTCCAAGTCGGAGGCTGGGTCATCCTCTGGGACGGTAGGGGCTCCCTCATCGGAACCGGCCTCATCGGAACCGGCCTCATCGGAACCGGCCTCATCGGAACCGGCATCATCGGAGCCTGTCATAGAGCTGGTTCCATCCAGCACGTCTGCTAGCTCGGCAAGGTCTTCCTCACTGAGGTCGAAGCCCGAATCATCGCAACCGGCAGCGGCCAGTGCGGCAGCGACCAAGAGCGGAGTGGAGAGTTGGCGGGAAAGGCGGACGAGGTTCTTGGAAACGGACATGGCTTGCTCCTTCGGTAGCCCGGCAGCCTGCTGGAGGCCCGTGGCTTTGCGTCCCGACGTCGCCGTCGGTTTGCCTTTATCGGGAGGGAACCGTTCCCAGCCCGGTAGCTTTCAATCTGGGTTCGAATCCTGCGACGTCAAGTAGATTTCTTGGCTTTTCCAGCGCAATCGGCGCCATGGCCGCTGATCGGTGCGCAAGAGAAGAGCGCGTGGGGGCCGAGGCTCCCTCCAGGCCTCCGAGCTCCAAGCCTTCAAGAGACCAACGAGTACGCATTGTCTGAGTACTCGATCGCCCGGGCATCGACCAAGCCCAAGCGTTAGAGTGGGGGCGATGCGCATTCCCTCCTGGAAGGCCCCCCTTCTCGGGCTCGTCCTCGCCCTCTTGGCCGGAGGCTGCGCCGAAGTCACTACCCGCTACGACTTCGACGAGGACGGCCACGAGGACGGCGTGGACTGCGGTCCTGAGGACGCAAGCATCTACCCCGGCGCGCCGGATCCCATCGACGACGACATCGACCAAAACTGCGACGGCACCGACGGGGTCGATGCCGACGGCGACGGCTATGTCTCCATCGACGGCGGGGGCGACGACTGCAACGACCTCGACGCGGCAATTCACCCCGGCGCCGAAGAGACACAGGACACAGACGCAGACGACGACTGCGACGGCATGAACTACATCGACGCAGATGGGGACGGCTCCCCCGACCACGAAGACTGCGATCCCACCGACCCCGAAAAGTACACGGAGGACCGAGACGGTGATGGCCACTCTCCATGTTCGGATCCCCCCGACTGCGACGACCTCAGCCTCGCCCTAAACCAACGAGACACCGACAACGACGGCTTCACTTCCTGCGGTGACTGGGTCGACGGCGTCTGGCAGGACATTGACTGCAATGACCTCGAAGAGGTCACCCACCCCGGAGCGGCCGAACGCTGCGATTCGGAGACCGCCGACAACGACTGCGACGGAGCCACCGACGACGAAAACACCGACGGAGACGGAGACGGCCATGCGCCCTGCTCCAGCATCGGAGAAGACGGCCCCATCGGCCACGACTGCGACGACACCGATCCGGACCGGCACGCCGACCTGGCCGAAGCCTGTGATGCCGAGGACAAGGACAACGACTGCAACGCCAACACCACCAATGATGGGGACCTAGACGGAGATGGCGTCACGGTCTGCGACGGCGACTGCGACGACACCGCCCCCACCGTCGCTCCAGGCCAGGCCGAGATCTGCGATCCCCGCAACCTCGACGAAGACTGCGACGGCCTCGTCGATCTAGAGGACCCGGACACAGCAGATTGCGTCTGGGAGAAGGTCGTGGTCGCCATGGACGGCTCCTGCGGACTCCGCAGCAGCGGATCCATTCAGTGCTGGGGATCGGGTGCCAGCAAGTTCGCTGCCTTCCCAAACGCCGGGCCCTACGCAGACCTGTCTCTAACCGATGAGACCCTGTGCGGGCTGAGACCCTCCGGAGCCGTCCAATGCCTGGACAGTACCGATTTTGGCCTGAGCACTGCAGGCGACGGCGTGCGCCTGGCGACCGTCTCGGTTGCCACGGAATACGCAT
>CAZQTQ010000022.1:0-10224 GCA_964596025.1 uncultured Rickettsiales bacterium | reverse complement strand
GTATACCAGTCCCTGGTAGGCTGCCGTGGCGGGGAGTCGAGCTCTTGGGGCGCACCGAGCCCCCGGAAGGCACCTTTTCCGACCTGGATCTCGGCGTAGTCCACGGCTGCGGTCTCACCACCGCAGACACAGTTGCCTGCTGGGGAGTAGCAGCCTTTGGCGGCCTGGAGGCACCCGAGGGCAACTTCCTCGACGTCGACAACGCCGAAATGTTCAGCTGCGGCGTTCGGGACAACGGAGAACTGGTCTGCTGGGGCGCTGGGGCACTTGGAGGCACGGAGCCGCCGACCGGGGCCTTTGTATCGGTCGACTGCCACGAGGAAGGCTGCTGCGCAATCACTGAAACCGCTGCGCTCAATTGCTGGGGCGGAAGCTACTACAGCGTCACCGACACCTATCTGGACGCTGTACCCATCCGGGCCGACTTCGTCCAAGTCGCAGTATCCCGAAATCACGCCTGCGCACTCTCGTCCGACAACAGCCTGACCTGCTGGGGAACCAACGGCTCCAATCAATGCACTGTTCCGCTAAGCCCGCTTGGGGGAGGGGGAACGTGATCCGCCTCTTCGTTTCGGGCGGCTGGACTCTCCTTGCGCTCTCCGTCCTGATCCCGAGCCTCTCAGGCTGTGCCGAGACTGAGGTCCGCTACGACTTCGATGAGGACGGCTTCGAAGACGGCGCCGACTGCATGCCGGAAGACGCTTCCGGCTACCCGGGGGCTCTGGATCCGGTGGGTGACGAGATCGATCAGAACTGCGACGGAACCGATGGAATAGACGTTGACGGCGACGGCTACGCGCGCCCAGGTGCCACCGCCGAAACCGAGGACTGTGACGACACCCTCGACAGCGTGAATCCCGGCGCGACCGAAGAGGCCGGCAACGGGGTGGATGAAGACTGCGACGGGCTGGACTACGTCGACGAGGACGAGGACGGGGACCCCGACCACCTCGACTGCGATCCCAGCAACCCCGACCTCAACACCCTCGACAGCGACAGCGACACCTTTAGCCTCTGCGACGGCGACTGCGACGACCTCGACGCCAGCCAGAACCTCTTCGATCTGGACAACGACGGGGTCACAACCT
Organism: uncultured Rickettsiales bacterium; assembly: GCA_964596025.1. Classification (GTDB taxonomy): domain Bacteria; phylum Myxococcota_A; class UBA796; order UBA9615; family UBA9615; genus CAZQTQ01. The sequence continues at coordinate 9,136 of CAZQTQ010000022.1, read as the reverse complement.
GCGGCGGCGACTGCAACGATCTCGCGGCCCAGGTCAGCCCGGACCGGTCCGAGGTTTGCGACAACGCAACCGTCGACAACGACTGCGACGGGGTCAGCACGGACGAGACCGAGGACGGCGACGGCGATGGATACCGCCCCTGCGGTTATTGGGCAGAAGACGGCTGGCGCGGCGCAGACTGCAGGGACAACAACGCCGAGAGCTTTCCCGGGAACCCCGAGGTCTGCGACGGCATCGACAACGACTGCGACTCCTCGACCCGCGAGGGCGAAGACGGCGACGGCGACGGGCAGACCATCTGCGAGGGCGACTGCCTCGACTCCAACCCCATCGCTTTCCTCGGTTCGGTCGAGATCTGCGACGCCTACGATGTCGACGAAGACTGCAATGGCCTCTCCGACGACGACGACCCCGGGCAGTTGGCCTGCGAGTTCACCCAGGTCTCTGTTGGTGGCTTTCACGCCTGTGCCCTCAACACCAACGGGAACGTCGTCTGCTGGGGCGACAACACCTACGACCAGTCCACGCCCCCAAACGAGACCTTCGTCAGTGTCGAAGCGGGCGGCTCGGCAACCTGCGGGATAACCACCACGGGCGAGGCGCTCTGCTGGGGGGAAGAGGAACACTACGGCCAGCTCGACGTCTCAACCGACCTCCTCTTCAGCCAGCTCTCGCTCGGGCTCTTCCATGGCTGCGGTCTAACGACCGACGGGGAGCTGTCCTGCTGGGGTGAGTACTACGTCGACATTGGCCTCCTCGAAGAAGTAACCGCTGCCCGCACCGGAACCTACGGTTTTGTGGAGCTGTCCTGGCACGCGGGCTGTGTCGGCGACTCGGACCTCAGCAACCTCGATTGCTGGGACCGCGATGAGACGAACGACCTATTCACCCTCAGCGATCTCAGCAGTGTCCCCGCGGGAAGCATCGTCGAGGCTGCGCTCGCCAGCGATCTGTTGTGCCTACTCATGGACTCCGGAGTTGTGTACTGCGCCTTCGACAACAACCAGGAGCCGCTGGCCCAACTTTCACCCTATGACGCCGTCAACGTCTCGTCGATCAGCCCGGGGGGCGGTTTCATGTGCGCGCTGTTCGACGACACGACCGTCGACTGTGTAACGGATTGGCCCAGCCCGGCAACCACCGAGGAGCCAACTTCGACCGGTTACACGCAGGTCTCAGCTGGCAACGACTTTGCCTGCGCCCTCACCGATACAGGCCAGATCGACTGCTGGGGAGGCAACTCCGTAGGCCAGTCCGACCCACCCTGACCCCCACGGCGGAACCGGTACCAAATCGTTCGCTACTCGATCAGACCTTCTGCGAGAATCAAGCCCTGAGGCTGCGGCGCGGGCTGCTCTGCGGACTCGAGGCTCAAGACGAAGCGCGCCGGCCGGCTGGCCGCCTCGGGCAAGCCAAAGACACGACCCCCGCCGCCGTCGACAATCCGAGCATCCAAGACCCCGAGGCTCTGCCAGCTCTCCCCTCGGCCCCACCATGCGACATGCACGGTCTCGGCAGGGGCGGGAGGGAGGTTGTCTACAGTCAGCAGGATCCGTCCACTCTGCCAGCCCACAAAGAGATGCCCCATCATTTCGCCGCCGTCCTTGGCCAATTCGACAATCGTGGTGCTGGGATGGGTGACGAGATCGAGTAGTCCCCGAAGGCTCTTGCTCCGCTCTTCCTCCCGCCGAAACTCCTCGACTACGCTTCGCGTCTGGTCCTCAGCAGCCTGAGCATCCGCCCTCAGCACCTCGAGTTCTTGCTCCTTCCTCTGACCCCAGAGAGCCACCGCTGCCACCATCAAGAAGGAGCAGATCACCAAGGCCCAGAGCAGGCGACGCTCGTTGGTCTCGGGAAAGACGATGACTCCATCGCTTGCCTCTTGCGGTGCTGCCATGGCCGCCTCAGCCAGGGCCTCGATATCCGCCGGAGCCAGGGCGGCGACGGGCCGGGCCAGCGGAAGACCGAACCAGGCCGTCATCAGCCGGTCGACCTCCGCCGCGCAGCCTGCGCACCCTTCCCCCAGGTGGAGCTGGACGCGCAAGGCATCGCGAGTCTCGCCAAGGCCCAGGGCATAAGCGGGAAAGTGGGGCCGGAGATCGCGGCAGCGATCAGCTTCCATCAGCTACCTCCGGTGGCGTCGAGGGCCGCGGCGTACGCCGCGAGGGCTCCCCCGGCCTTGTGGGCATCGCCCACCGCAGCCCGGGGACCCCGGTACCAAAGGCGCTCCAACCGATCCCGCTGTTCGGCCGAAAGCGACGCCAGGGCCCGCGCCTCTGCTCGACCAAGATCGAGGCCGGGGGAGGCCATCGGGGCCCAGTCAGAGCCCGCCGCTGGCAGCCCCAGCCCCCGGGCAAGGCTCAGTCCCCAGCGGGAGGGAGGGCCTAGATGGCTGTCGTAGGACGGGGCCTGAATCCATATCTCCCGCAAGACATCCTTGGCCCGAGTAGAGGCTGCCCCGGACTCCAGTCCCATGCGCTCGAGGGCTGCCTGGAGCCAGGGGGCCAGCGACTCGACCAAGAGGGGGAAGCGGCTTCGGTCACCAACAGCAGCCTCTTCGAGGATGGAGGCGAGGAGCGCGTCGTCAGGAAGAGCGGCGGTGGGGGCGGCTTCGGTCACGAAGAGAGCCTAGCAACGCAAAGTCTGCGGCGCTTCGCGGCGCTCAATTGTGGCCCAAAACCCAGAGCGAGGGCACAATGCGCCAGGCTGTGACTCGTTTTGTCCCCTGTCTCCTTCTCCTGCTGATGTTCAGCTCTGCACTCCACTCATGTAAGGAAGCAACTGTGCCCGCCCCCCCCTGACGCCACCTCCATCCGAGCTTCTATCGGACTCCCAGCCAACCCCGACCAACGTCCTGGGGGCGGCCCACTCGCCCTACCTGCGCCAACACAAGGACAACCCTGTGGCCTGGCAGATCTGGGGGGAGGTGGCTTTCGCTCGAGCCCGCCAAGAAGGAAAGCTCATCTTCCTGTCCATCGGCTATGCCGCCTGCCACTGGTGCCATGTGATGGAGCACGAGAGCTTCGAGGACCCCGAGATCGCGGCCTATCTGAACGAACACTTCGTCTCCATCAAGGTGGATCGCGAGGAGCGACCGGACGTCGACGCCCTCTACATGGACGCCCTCTTGGCCATGCAAGGCCAGGGGGGCTGGCCCATGTCGATGTTCCTCACCCCAGAGCTCGAACCCATCTTCGGTGGCACCTATTTCCCACCCCAGACCCGGTACGGCCAGCCCGGCTTCCGCACAGTGCTGGAGGCCATACAGCACGAATGGGCCAGCAACCCCGATCGGGTGCGGGAACGAGGCAAGCACGCCGTCACCATCTTGAAGCGCAGGGCGGCGGCTGGACCGCCGCTGGACGCCCTGCCGCGCCCGAGCGAGGCGCGGGCCAAGACCTTTGAGCAGCTGTCCAACATGTACGACACCTACTCGGGGGGCTTCGGCCAGGGAACCAAGTTCCCCCAGCCCCCCATGCTCGACTTCTTGCTCGACGAGGTGCTGCGAACGCAAGAGGCCCTGAGCGAGGCAAGCCGAAAGCGTGCCAAGGCGGCCGAAGGGATGTTCAAGCAGACGGTCCTAGCCATGGACGAAGGCGGGATCCACGACCACCTGGCCGGCGGCTTCCACCGCTACGCCGTGGATCCTCAGTGGGAGGTGCCCCACTACGAGAAGATGCTCTACGACAACGCACAGCTCATCCGGCTCTTTGCCCGGGCGACACGGGTACTCGGGCCCGAGCCATTCGCGCGGCTGACCCGGGACGTCGGCGACTACCTGCTGGACCGACTGCTCGATGCCGAGGGCGAGGCCCTCATGTCGTCCGAAGACGCGGACACCGAGGGCGTCGAGGGGAAGACCTACGTGTGGACGGAAGAGGAAACCCGGGCGGTTCTGAGCCAGGCCGGCCTCGACCCCGCACCCTTCCTAGAAGGCCACCGCTTCCACCACGAGGGGACCTTGATCCGGGTCGGTCCCTTTCGACCCGAGCTAAGAGCCCACCGAGAGGCGCTGCTGGAGGTCCGGGACCGGCGCCCCCAGCCCGGGATCGACACCAAGGTGGTGACGGCCTGGAACGGAATGGCGGTCTCTGGGTTGGCACTGGCTGGAACCATACTCGGCGAACAGCGCTACATCGAGGCGGCCCGCAGCATCGCCAACGTCCTGCTCGGAGCCATGGACCAGCGGGGGCGCTTGCCGCGCCACCTGGGGCCCGAGTCGCCCGAGGGGGTTCTGGCCGACCATGCCCAGCTCTGTGAGGGCCTGCTCGATCTCTACGAGGCCGACCCGCAACCCCGGTGGCTCCTTGCCGCGGACCGCCTCGCCAACCGCATCCGAGAGCGCTTTGGCGGCTCGGAGAGCGGAGGCCTCTACGAAGCAGCCCCTTCGGCAGAGGCGTTGCTCTTCCGCCGACAGAGCTGGGGAAGTGGGGCACAGCCGGATGCGGCGGCAGTCAGTGGACGCGCCTTCCTGCGGCTCGCCGCCTACGGCGCCCCATCCGTGGAGCAAACTCAGGTAGAAGCCCTCCTCAAGGCAGCTGGAAAAACCCTGGAGACGGTGCCCGGCTCCTCTCCAACCCTAAGCCGCCTACTGCAAGACCTCGTGGAACCCTCCCGGGAGCTCATCGTGGCCGGCGACGCTGGTGACCCCCGTACGCAGGCCCTGTTGGACCGGGGTCGGGAGACCGAGCGGCCCGGCTTGGTCCTGGGCCTCGTGCCCAGCGAAGCCACTGAGGGAGGAGCGGGCCTAGAGAACTGGGCCGCATTCAAGGGCAGAAGTCCCGCCGAGGACGGCAGCCCGAGGGCCTACCTTTGTACCGAGCGGGTCTGCAAGATGCCCGTGTCCGATCCTGAGGCCCTGGCGAAACTCCTCGATGGAGGCGCCAGAGACAAAGAGCCCGCGGACTAGAGGGCGCCCCGGAGCAGCTTCACGATTTCCCAGCGCTTGAAGTAGCCGCCTCCATCGAGCGCCAAGACGTAGCGAACCTGGCCGTGGGTCTTGCTGTCCAAATAGCCCGCCAGGGTCTTGGTCACCCGCAGGGTTCCCGTCTTGTGGGGGCTTCCCTCGTGGACCTTCAGGAGCTCGATGTGGGGGACAAAAGCCGCAAGCAAGGCAGCCATCGCTTTGGCCGTAACCCGGTTGTCGTAGGAGATGCCGGAGCCTTCCGTGACCCGGAACCCCGAAAATTCCGGGTGCTCTTCGATGTAGACCTCGGCTGCCCGGACTCCCTTCTCCAGGGTCGCTGGCGCACCATGGACCGCGGCCCCGACCGCGAGGAAGAGCTGGTTTGCAATGAAGTTGTTGGAAAAAACCAGCATCGAGGAGCAGAGCTCGCTCAGGCTCTTGCTGCTCCGATGGACGTAGAGGGGCTCCCCCTCCGGCGCCTCACCCGGACCCCACTCCTCGCCCACCTTCGCCCCATGCTGCCGCAACTTTGCGGCGATCATTTCGCTGGCATAGCGCAGTACATCCTTGGGATCCGCGCTCAGGTTGAGCCGCGCCTTGCCCCGTACCTGGCGACGCACCGCCACCTCGCGGGCCAACGGGGTCAGGGGGGTCTGTTCCTCATCTGAACGCACCGTCCCGTTCTTTACGGAGACCGAGACCGTGTTGAAGTTGACGGCAGTTGCGGCATTGAGCGCATCGTAGGGCTCGTCGCTCACTCCGACGCCGGGGATGCTGATCTCTTGCGCAAAGTAGCTGTTGTCGACCAGGACGCCGGAAAGCTCCCGTCCGCCCAAGAGTTCCACAAGGGCAGGAGCAGCGAGGTCCAGCTCCTCGGACACCAAGAAGGGGTCTCCCCGCCCGCGAACAACCAAGAAGCCCTCGTGCTCGAAGAAGTCGGTGGTGAAGCGGTGGGCCTTTCCCAGCCGCTCCATCGCCAACTGGGCGGTGAAGAGCTTGAGGGTAGAGGCGGGAAGAAACGAAGAGTCGGTCCCCTTCTCCAGCAAGACCTGCCCCTGGCCGTCCAGGACGTAAACAACCCCTTTTGGCCCCGCAATTTCAAGCACCCGCTTGGCCCACTTGGGAACCGCAGAAGGAGCCGCAACCTCCTGCTCGCGCCCGCCTTGCGCCGCCTGCAGCTCCAATCCTCCAAAGGTGCCCAGCAACAGGACGAGGAGGGGGAGTTGCCGCAAAGGCCAGGGGGAGCGCAATCGGTGGGACATCGGCATCGAGAGTTTACTTGCTCCAGCGAGGGGGGCTAAGGCCTCAGAACTTCGACGCACCGGGCGGGTCCTTCATTCGCTCGCCACCGGAGATCTGTCCACCCACTGACCGAAGGAGATGCCATCGCTATACTGCCGAGCGAGTCTCCCTGTGGTTGCATCCTCCCCCCAAGCTCCTCGACCCCGGCGCTGCTGGCCCGAACTACGCTTCAGCTGGTTGGTCTTCACCCTCTTGCTCTGCCTGTCGGTGGAGGCTCGTGGCGACGACGACGAAGCCACGGCCGAAGAAGACCTCGCCCCCGGGATCCGGCTGCGTATTCCCGCCTGCGGCTACACCGAGGAGACCTCTGGCGGGATCGACCCGGTCGACGACGACGACGACGACACCGGAGACGACGACACCGGAGATGACGACGACTCAGCCGGAGATGACGACGACACCGGAGACGACGACGACACCGGAGACGACGACGACACCGGAGACGACGACACCGGAGACGACGACACCGGAGACGACGACACCGGAGACGACGACGACTCAGCCGGCGATGACGACGACTCCACCGGAGACGACGACTCAGCCGGCGACGACGACTCAGCCGGCGACGACGACGACTCCACCGGAGACGACGACGACTCCACCGGAGACGACGACTCCACCGGGGACGACGACAGCGCCAAATAGGGCGCGTCGGCCCCCAGCCCCACACGTATTGCTAGGCGATGAGCGGCGACACGGTCGAGGAATTCGGCGACTACCAGCTGACGCACCTCTTGGGCAAAGGGGGAATGGCCTCGGTCTACCGCGGCCTGCGCAGCGGACCGATGGGCTTCGCCAAGCAGGTGGCGATCAAGCGACTCCACCCCTCCCTGACCCAGGATGAGGACATCCTCAAGGCGCTGATCAACGAAGCGCGGCTCGGAGGGCAACTCAAGCACTTGAACATCGTCGAGGTCTACGAGTTCAACCGGGTCGAAGACACCTACTACATTGCCATGGAGTTCGTCGACGGCTGGACCCTCGACCGCATCATCCAGCTCAGTCGAACCTTCGAGCGCCCGCTCCCCCTCGGAGTCGTGGGCGCCATTCTCGACCAGGTCTGCTCGGGGCTGTCCTATGCCCACAACCTGTCTACCCTGGACGGTCAGGAGACCCGACTCGTCCACCGGGACCTCAAGCCGGCCAACATCATCATCAGCCGCGAGGGCGTGGCCAAGATCATGGACTTCGGCATCGCGAAGGCCGACACCAATCTCTTCAAGACGACGATGGCGGACGTCACAAAGGGCACTCCGCACTACATGTCGCCCGAGCAAGTGGCCGGAGACCCCAACCTCGGCCCGCGCTCGGATATCTTCGCCCTGGGTACCGTGCTCTTCGAGCTGATCACCGGAAGGCTCCTCTTTCGGGGCTCGTCCCTGGCCAGCGTCCTCTTCGCGGTCGCCCGCGCGAATGTCAGCGGCCCTCTAACCCAAATCACAGGCTCAGCAGAGCCTCTGGTCCCCATTCTCGAGCGGTGCCTTCAGAAGCTGCCCGCCGATCGCTACCCCGACGTCGACGCCCTCCAGGCTGACCTCCGAAGCAGCCTGCCCAAGCCCGAGGGGCGGCCTGCCATCACTCGCTACGTCTACGACCTCCGCAGCCAGATGGTGATCGATCAGCAGGAGCTCAGCGAGATCGACACGCGGCTCGAGAACGAGCCCGAGTTTGCAACCCTCCTGCAATCGGACTGGCTCAAAGCAGAGCGTTACAAGGCCGAAGAGATGGACCGGGCGCGCGAAGCAGCTGAGGCCGAGATCTCCGCCCAGCTGAAGCGGACCGCAAAGAAGAAGCCCGTCGATATCCGCGCGACGACAGTTCACACCTCGTCTCTGGGCCCCGACGGCTCCACCGCACTCTCGGCTCCGGGAAAGACCAAGCGAGACACGGACTTCGACGCGGCCGTAGTCAGCACCCGGGTCTTTGGCCCCGAAGGGCGCGGCGCGGGACGCTCGACTTGGATCGGCGTAGCCTTGGCCCTGCTCCTAGTCGTGGGCGGGGTCTCAGCGTCCCTGCTGCGCAGCCCGAAGCCCGCAGCGCAGAGCGAAGCAGCGGGAGAAGGCCCGGGGGAGTCCGAGGGTCTCAAGGACGGCGCGGACGCCGAGGCCTCCACCGACGGAGTAGCCGACGGGCAAGGCGACGCCAGTACTCCGGCGCCGCCCGACAAGTCTTCGAAACGGCAACGGAAGGCTGGGGCTCAGCAGCCAAGTCCCAAGCCCAAGACTGGGGGCGGGGCAGCCCCCGCAGCGAGCCCCCGGAAGGAGGCCTCTGTCCCGACCCCTGCCCCCCCGGAGCCCGCCGTAGCCAGAACCGCCGCTGCAACCGCAACCCCAGCCCCGACCGCGGCCCCTGTTCCGGCCCCGACACAGCCCCCCGCCGAAGCAGTACAAGCCCTCGAACCCGGCTTGCTCGTGATCCGTAAGACCACTCCCTACGCCGTCATTTGGATCGACGGACAGAAGACAGCCCACAAGACCCCGACCTTCCGACCGATCCCCGTCCCAGCAGGAACCCACACCCTCAAGCTGGACTGTGTCACAAAGCAGACCTCAGTCAGCCGACAGATCGTGGTTGAGCCCGGCAAGACAACCGTCGTCCCTGGTTACAACTTTGAAGCCGGCAGCTGGAATCCCTAGCGGTCCCTGCTGCTAAGCTCCCCTCGGTCTATGAAGCGCCACAACTTTCTCTGCCTCATCGCTTTCCTGGTTGCCATCCAGCCCGCCCAGGCGACAGCTCAGGATGCTGCCGCGAGCCCAGCGGAGGCGCCACAGCGAGCCACGACGGCCCGGGCGATTCTCCTGTGGGGACCAAGCGATTCGGCGGAGGGCTCAGCCCGAGCCCGCGAGGCGCTCGAAGCCCGCCTCGATCCCAGCGAAGGCTTCCCCGAACGCATCCTCGCCATCGCAGACTGGACGAGCGAACAGGACC
>CAZQTQ010000021.1:3251-20228 GCA_964596025.1 uncultured Rickettsiales bacterium | reverse complement strand
CATCAAGCCCTGGGACGGCAACGGAGGACGAGGCATCTTCGTACTAACGGACGGAGACCCCAACCTGGGGGTCATCCTTGAGACCTCGACAGACGACGGCAGAAAGACGGTCATGGTGCAGGAGTACGTGCCCGAGATCGTCCATGGGGACAAGCGGATCCTCCTCGTCGATGGTGATCCCAAGGGTGCCTTCTTGCGGATTCCGACAAAAAAGGACCACCGAGGGAATATGCACGTGGGTGCATCCGTCAAAGGGTGTGAGATGACGGAACGCGACCGGCACATTTGCGAGGCCATCAAGCCCTACCTCATCGAGCGGGACCTCCTCTTCGCGGGGATTGATGTCATCGGCGACAAGCTGACTGAGGTCAACGTCACCAGCCCGACGGGGATCCAGGAGTGCACGCGTCTGTACGGCAGCCACATCGAGGCCGACATCGTCGATGCGGTGTTGGCCCGAAGGAGCACCCCATGACGACCACCACACGCCGCCTCAGCCCTCCGACCGGAATGGCCCTGGCGCTTGTCGCCCTCTCGCTGCTCCTCACCCCGCTCGCAAGCAGCGCCAGGGCCCGCCCGCAGAGCCCGTCCAGCAGAATCCACAGTGGAGAAAACCCGCTGGGCGTCGGTCGCGCCGAGTTCCGGACAGCCCAAGAGGGCATGGAGATGGTCTACAACCGGCGCTACCTCGAAGCGCTGGAGGTCTTCGAGGAGGCCTCAATCGACTTCCCCGATTCGCCCCTCGGACCCGTCGGCCGAAGCATCGTCTTCCAGGCGATGATGTTCGAGAATCTGGACTTCGCCTACGAGCGCGCCTACCGCGGGGAATACGCCGACGCCCAGAATCGGCTGAAGCAAACCAGCCGTCAGCGAAGCCGCCGTAGCTGGAACACCTTTCTCTTGGCCGTCCACCTCGGCCTAGACGCCATCTACTTGGTGCGACGCGGCGACTACCTCACCGCCCTGAACAAGGCCTGGGATGCACTCGAGTCGATCAAGCTCGTCAAGCGTTGGGCGCCTGAGTTCCACGACGTAGACCTCGCCCTGGGCCTGTACAACTACTGGCGGACGGCCATCACCGAGAAGGCCACCTACCTACCGAAGTTTGGCGACCACCGGGCCGAGGGCTTAGCGCAGATGCGTCAGGCGAAGGAGAAGGGCTTGCTCGCCACGGCCCCGGCCTGCCTGGCTTTGACCTACAGCTACATGGAGAGCAAGAGCTGGGACGCCGCCACCAAGGAGGCTCTCTGGGGCCAAGAGCGCTATCCGGACAACCTCATCAACGAGCTGGTGCTGGGGCGGCTCTACCGTCAGAGGAAGGACTGGGCCCGCGCCACCACCTCCTACGAGCGGGTACTCGCCATCGATCCCCAGAACAAACGGGTCTGGTTCCACATCGGAGAGCTTCACTACAAGCGCCGCAAGGACAACCAGGCCGCGCGGGACGCCTACGAGCGCTATCTCACCACCGCGCCGGTCCGGGAACTCCGCGCCTACACCTACTACCGACTGGCGATGTTGGAGCGGCGGGAGCGGCATTTTGACCAAGCTGAGGCGCTGCTGCAGAAGGCGTTGGAGACCTGGCCCCGCTTCAAGCTGGGACTCAAGCGACTCAAAGAGCTGGAAGAGGAGCGCAAGGAGAAGAGCGCCCGGCCCCGGGAGCTGCCCGCCAAGACCTAGGGGGCCCGTCCTCCGCCGGCCCGGCTCCCGGTCCCGCACCCGTCGGCCGCTACATCAAGGACTGCGGATCCCGATCGATCGCCAGCCGGCAACCACCCCCCATCGCCTTAATCTCGGCGACCAGCTTCGTACCGGCGTTGTCCAGGAGGGCCCCGACGAGACCGGGATGCGCGCCCTTGACGAGGACCTGCCAGCGAAAGCGCCCCCGGACCCGGTACATCGGGGCTGCTGCTGGGCCCAGGACCCGCAGCTGACCCGGCCCGGTGACGAGGCCTCGGGATGCCTCCTCCACACTCTGGCGAGCCTTGCGCGCGGCCTCGCTGCCCTTGGCCTCGTTGGTGGCCGAGACGCGGAACAGAACGAGCCTGGCGTAGGGCGGATACCAAAGCCCCTTGCGAAAACGGAGCTCCCGCTCGGCGAAGCCGTCGAAGTCGTGCTCAAGCGCCAGTCGAATCGCGTGGTGTCCGGGGTGGTAGCTCTGGACCAAAACCTTGCCCGGCCGATCGCCGCGACCCGCACGACCCGCCACCTGGGCCACGAGCTGGAAGGTGCGCTCGCTGGCCCGGAAGTCCGGCAGGTGCAAGGCGGCATCGGCGTGGAGAGCCCCCACGAGGGTCACACGTGGAAAGTCGTGGCCCTTGGCCACCATCTGCGTGCCGACAAGGACGTCGACCTCCCCCTCTCGGAAGCGGTCCAGAATGCGGCGGTGGGCGCCCTTCGAGGTCGTGGTGTCTGCGTCCATGCGGTCGATGCGTAGCTCGGGCCACAGGGCGAGCATTTCCTCCTCGAGGCGCTCGGTGCCACGGCCAACCAGCTTGAGGGCCTGCGGATCGCCACAGGCCGGACAGCTCTTAGGCAGTCGGTCTGCGGCACCGCACCAGTGGCAGAGCACCTGGTGGCGGCGCCCGTGGTAGGTCTTGCTGACGTCGCAATCGGGACAACGCAAGTGCAGGCCGCAAGCCGTACATAAGACGGTCGTGGCAAAGCCCCTGCGGTTGAGCAGCAGGATGGTTTGGCCTTGGGCGGCGAGGTTGTCCTCCAGCGCGGCCCGAAGGGGAGGGGAGAGGCTGGCGCCGGGAGCATCCGGATCCTCTACCGGGTACTGGCGCAGGTCGACGATCTCTACTCGTGGCAGGGGGCGATCGGCCACACGGCGGGGCAAGAGCAGGAGCGAAAAGCGGCCCTCCTGTGCGTTCCGCACCGACTCGAGCGACGGTGTCGCGCTTCCGAGAACCACGACCGCGCCAGCCTTCTGGGCACGAACCAGCGCCATGTCGCGGGCGTGGTAGCGCAGGCCGTCATCCTGCTTGTAGCTCGTGTCATGCTCCTCATCGACGACGACGAGGCGGAGGCCTTCGACCGGGGCGAAGACCGCCGAGCGGGGGCCGATGACGAGCCGCGCCTGGCCCCGGACGATGCGCAGCCACTCATCGTAGCGCTCCCGCCGGGTCAAGCCGGAGTGCAAGGCCCCCACCACATCCTCCCCAAACCGCGCCCGAAAGCGCGCCAGAAACTGGGGGGTGAGGCCGATCTCCGGGACGAGGAGGACGGCAGAGCCTCCGTCCGACAGCACCTCGCTGGCCAGCCGCAGGTACACCTCCGTCTTGCCCGAGCCGGTTACCCCCTGCAGCAGGAAGGGCGAGAAGCTCTTCTGCCTCACCGCCGGGAGGAGGACGGCCAGGGCTGCCTCCTGATCGGCGGTCGGCGGATGCACCACGCGGTCAGCGTCCCGTATCGCCGCCGCATCCGCGGCCCGCAGTGTCACCTGACGCTCGCTGACAACCAGGGCACCGGCCTCCCGAAGTTGGCGCAGGGGTCCCGCACCCGTCGGAAAGGCCTCCCGAAGTTGACCGGCCGGGATGGGGCCGAAGCGGTCGAGGTAGTCGATCAGCCGATCCCGAACCGGTCCTACCCGCGGAAAGGACGTGCGGATCGCGCGGGCGGTGCGGGCCAAGGCGAAGACCTCCTCTACCCGAACCTTGGCTGCAGCCGCCCCCTCCTCCTGGCCAACCTCGACCCAAGACGCGGCCTCAGCTTTCCGAAGGGAGCCATCGATGTCTCCAAGTTCTCGCTTGAGGCCACCGCGTGAGACCGCGCCAGCGGGAGAGGCTACAAGCCGGCGCAGCAAGGCTTCTGCGGGGCCGGCGCGGCTTGCAGCCAAGGCCTCCTGGCCCGCAGGCAGCAGCCGCACCACCGCCCGACTCGCCGATCGCGTGGCCGAGGGGAGCGCCGTTCGCACGACATCGCCCAGCGGATGACAGTAATACCGAGAGGCCCAACGAAACAGCGGGACCAAGGAAGCCGGGAACAGAACGTCGGCCTGGGCCAGGCCATCGATCGCTTTGAGCTTCCGGCCCTCGGGGGCCTCAGCGCCCAACGAGAGCACGTAACCCGTCATCTGGCGCCGCCCGAAGGAGACGGAGACGGCATGGCCGACGCGAAGGCGCTCGACCAGATCTTCTGGAACGGTGTAGTGGAAGCCCTCCCCGACCGGAACGGGGACAGCAACCTCGGCAATCACGGCCGGTGGGGCTTGATAGACCGCAGAGTGACCGGGCGGCGCCGGGCTAGAGCCCGCGGACGCGCTCTTGCTGCTCGGCTTCCGTCTTGCAGTCGATGCAGTGAGTGGTCACCGGACGGGCCAAGAGGCGATTCTCGGAGATGTCCTCGCCGCAAACTACGCACTCGCCGTACTCACCCTCATCGATGCGCCGGATCGCCTCGCGGATCTTGAAGATCAGCTTGCGCTCGCGGTCCCGCATCCGAAGGGTGAAGTCCCGACTGGACTCGTGGGACGCTAGGTCGATGGAATCAGGCAGGTTTTCTTTTTCGGAGACCAGCTCGCCTACGCCGGATTCCGCCTCCATCAACAGCTTGTCGAGCCGCTCAGAGAGCAGGTTGCGAAAGAATTCGAGTCGATCAGCTTTCAAGATCCCCTCCGGCTGCCGCGGGGCAAATTTTCGGCGGCGACACCCCGTTAAACCTGCCCGGGACGAAGGACTCTATACGACCCCCTGCAGCAGCACAAGCCCTCGTTGGGCCCCGCGCAAGAGCTTAGCTCTGAGGCTCCCGTCTAGCGGCGCTTCTTGACCGAAAAGTAGCCCGAGACCCCGACGGTCGCGGTGAGGGGCCGACTCACCTGCGCGCCGACGTTGAACTCCAGCGCCGTCGCCTCGAGCTGGGCCATGACGGAAACCAAGCGGTGGGGGTTCCAAATCAGCCCAAGAGCCATACCAAGCGTGGCCCGGCCCGAATTCTCACCGTCGGTTTCGTTCCACCGCTCTGGCGACAGGACTTCTGCTGTGGCCCGAGCGTAGGGCTGGAGGCCGCGCAGGGGGTCGGGTAGGCGGAGAACCGGCCCGAGGCCGAGGGTGCCCACCGAAGAGCCCTGGTAGCCCTTGTCGTTGGCATAGACGGGAAAGCGTCCCGAGGCATTTAGGAGGAGTCCAACGCCCTGGCTCCCGACAATCAACCGGAACTGCACCAGGGGATCCACAGTTCCGTTGCCGAACTGCAGGTGTTGGTGAAAGAGCCCCTCGCTCGCTAGCCGGAACGGGTCCTCCTCAGTCCGCCCCGTCGGCAGGGCCACACCCAACAAGCCACCAAGGGTTACCGGGGTTCCCGGGATCCGCCCGAAGTAGCCTCCTTCGAGGCGAATGTCCCCCAGCCCACCGAGCACCTCATCTCGGTGGTGAATGTCCCCGTAGGGCGGAACAAAGGAACTCCCATCCTCCAGGGTGTATCGAATGGTCGAAGCCTTGATGTCCACTGGCACCTGTACGCCGATCAAGAAGCCCCGGCCCAGGCCCGCCGAGAGGCCCGCCTGGAGTCGAATCAGGGTCAGACCCTGGTCGTGGTAGTGGTCCGGAATGGCCTGCTCAGCGCAGACGGAAGGGGCAATCTCCGGACAACTGGCAGGATGGACGAGCCGGCTGCTCGTGGCGGTTGCATAGAAGTCCCCGCGAAACTCGCCAAGCGCGAGGGTGGGGTTGGTGTCTGAAGCTCCAACCTGGAGCTGTGGATTGCTTCAGCCAGCTCACGAGGCGACCGCCGACGCCGGCAGAGCAAGCCCCAAGACCAGAGGCATGAGCCACAGGGACAGGCGGGTACGACGTCCAAGCTCAGTCACTTTTTCTTGACCCGTCGCGCGCGGTGGTTGTCGACGGCATCCAGCGCCTTGTCCACACTCATGCCCCGGTACAACACCTTGCCGCGGGGGCTGTGAACCACAATCCAGGGCAGGCCCGGCGCGTACTGGAGGTACTGTTCGGCCACCGGCAGGGCGTAGCTCGCTTCCGGATCAGCCCCCACCAGGTCGACAGCCCGTACCGCAGTGTCCCCGTGCTCGCCCAGATAGGCGGCCAGCGTCTCGGCCGCCTTGTGGCAGGGGGAGCACCACGCTGCACCAAAATCAACGACGGTGTACTTGCCGGCTACAAGCTGAGCCCGGACATCAAACCGTCCGCCGCTGGAGACAATCCGCACATCCAAGCCCTCGCCCCGGTGAGTCCAAGGCCCCGGCACCTCCCGGCGCCGCGGCACGGGGCAAGGCTTGCCCTCTTCGACCGCACTCACCCCAAACCCCGCCGCTTCGAGGGCCTTCGCAATGGCCGCGTGCTCGGCTTCACCAAGCGAAGGCAGGCCGTCGACACAGGCCGACTGCTCTTCGTAGGAAACCCGGAGGACTGCCCCGGGCAGCGCCCCTCTCAGCGCCGCCTCAACCCGCACCTCACAGCCCGGGCAGGTCATGCGCTCGATCCCCACCACGGTGACGGCCCCCTCCGGTGGGGGCTCCTTCGACCAAAGGAGCTGCGGGTTTGCGAGCAAAACCGCGACGAAGGCGACTGCAATCGACGCCATGGCCCCCTGGGGGGGGCGGTGGGCCAGCCGTTCGGGGTGATCGGGTTTTATGGGCACGACGAGAGCAGGGTAGGCCTGCTTTCCGTTGCATGCAAGAGTACTTGCAGGGACTCCGCATCCAGCCCGCTACAATGGCCGGCCGTGACTCCACAGCCCCCCACGTGCGCCACCCTCGTCGCCGTCCTCGTCGGCACACCGGTCGACTACGGCTACCCGAGCGCCACCGACCCCTTCGACAAGCCCTGGACCAGCGCCATCATCAAAGAGGCTGTGTCGGGACCGGTGCAGGTACACACCACCCACGTCGAAGGCGACCAGGTTGCCGACCTCCGCCACCACGGAGGCGAAGATCAAGCTGTCCTCGCCTACAGCGCGGACCACCTGCCCTACTGGCGAGAGGTCTTGGGGCGAGACGATGTCGAGCCCGGCGGCTTCGGCGAGAACTTCTCCATCCGAGGGCAGGACGAAGACAGCGTCTGCATCGGCGACCGCTACCAGGTCGGTGGAGTCGAGGTCGAGGTCTCCCACCCCCGTCAGCCCTGCCGCATCCTGGAGTGCCGTTGGCGCCACCGCGGCCTACTCAAGGCCGTACGCGACAACGGCAAGTCCGGCTGGTACCTGCGGATCCGCAAGACCGGCCCGGTCGCGGCCGGCCAAGCAATCCGACTCGTCGAGCGCCCCCACCCCGAGTGGACGGTGGCCCAGGCCTTTGCCACTTGGTTCGGCGGAGAGCCCGAGGACGAGCTCCGGCTCGCCAGCGTTCCCGCCTTGGGCCAACAGTGGCGAGAGATCCTGGCTAAGCGCGCGCACGGGCACGGCAGCGCCTGACGCGCTACCCTCTTCATTCGATGTCTGTGCCCTCCGCCCTGACCGAAGCGAGTCCAGCTCAGCTCCTGGAATGGTCCAAGCCGGCCTCGTGGCAACGCCTGGTCAAGGCCCTCGGATGGCCCGCAATCCTGGGACTCGACATCGTGTTGGCTGCCCGCGTCGGCGTCTTGGGCGGCCAGGTTCACCCGGCGCTGGGAACCGTGGCCGGGGTCCTCACCTTTGTCTGCGCCGTACCGTTTCTTGTCGGCCTGATCTCAACCATCACCGGTCTCGGCCGCTACGCTCCTCGCGAGGAACTGCGACAGCGCCTCGGCCAAGGCCACAAAGAGGGCCTCATTCGTCGGGTTCTCGCGGAGTTGGTCGAGCTTGACCCCGGCCAACTGGGGTGGATTGCAATCGCCCGCGGGGCGGTGGTCGGAGAGGACTCGTTCTTTGAGCTCCGGGGGGACTTACGCACCGACTCCGACGAGCTCCTTGGACAACTCAGCCGGGTGTGGGGGCCCAAGGTCGACTTCTTCGGGCCAGAGCTCGAGTCCCTTGCGCCTTGGCCGAAACACCAAGAGCTGCTCATGGAGCGCGACGTGAGGCGCCTGTCCGCCCTCTGCCTCGAGGTCTTCGAGTCGCCCGAGGCCACGCTCCGGGCCGGCTCGGACCTGGATGTCCAGCTCATCCTCTTCCACGTCGACGGAAGCGCCGTACAGAGCGCCCCCCGCACGTTTCGACTCCGCACAAACCGCTCGGACGGCCGCGACAGCCCGCACGAACGCCTGTTCGCGAAGCTCTGCCAGTTGGCCAACTGGGAACTCCCCTAGGGGCTCGACTTACCCAGAAGCGGCGAGCGCCTGTTCCCAGGCAGCCACGGTCTCGTCGATGTCGTCCTCGCTGTGGGCGAGACTCACGAAGGCCGCCTCGTAGGCCGAGGGCGCGATGTAGATACCGCGGCCCAAGAGCTCGTGGAAGACCCGAGCAAAGCGCGCGACGTCACAGGCGCGCGCGTCCTCTAGGTTACAGACGGCCTCCTCTCGAAAGTAGACCGCGAGCATCGCACCCACGCGCTGGACGCGGGCCCCGCCACCCGTGGCCCGGATGGCGCGGGAAAGCCCGGCCTCGAGGCGAGCCGATCGGTCCTCAAGGAGTGAATACAGGCCAGGCTCTCCGAGCCGATCCAACATGGCCTGTCCGGCAGCCACCGCCAGGGGGTTTCCACTCAGGGTTCCCGCCTGGTAGACGGGGCCGACAGGGGCCATCTGCTCCATCAGGTCCCGCCGCCCCCCATAGGCGCCCACCGGCAGTCCTCCGCCAATCACCTTGCCGAGGCACACAAGGTCTCCGGTCACCCCAAAGCGCTCCTGGGCGCCGCCGCGCGCCACGCGGAAGCCCGTCATTACCTCGTCCACGATGAGCAGGGTCCCGCTTGCATCGCAGAGGCGCCGCAGGCCCTCCAGGTAGCCAGGCGCTGGCGGCACGCAGCCCATGTTGCCGGCAACCGGCTCCAGGATGATGGCCGCCACCTGAGCCGGGTTTCGCTCGAGCGCCTGTTCGACTGCGTGGAGTTCGTTGTAGGGCAAAGACAGGGTGAGCTCGGCGATCCCATGGGGCACCCCAGGCGAGTCGGGGATGCCCAGCGTCTCTGCGCCGGAGCCCGCAGCCACCAAGAGACCATCGCTGTGGCCGTGGTAGCAGCCATCAAACTTGATGATGAGGTCCCGGCCGGTGGCCGCCCGGGCGAGTCGAAGCGCGGACATCGTCGCCTCGGTGCCCGAATTCACCAACCGCACCGAGTCCAGCCCAGGAACGATCGAACACAGGGTCTCGGCAAAAAGCACCTCTTGCTCGGTTGCAGCACCAAAAGAGGTCCCCCGAGAAAGGGCCTCTGAGACCGCTTCTGTGACTTCAGGACATCCGTGGCCCAGCAGTAGCGGCCCCCAGGAACCGACGTAGTCGATGTACCAGCGCCCGTCGGCGTCCTGGACTCGGGAGCCCTCGCCTCGCTGAAGAAAGAGCGGCTGACCGCCCACGCCGGCAAAGGCCCGAACCGGACTATTAACGCCGCCGGGGATAGACCGCCGGGCGCGTGCCATGAGCTCGTGGCTGCGGGGAATGGAGGCCATCTCGGGTCCTCAGTCCCCGGCGTCTCGCCGGCTCTCGCGTGCCCTCAGGCGAGAGAGGCGCAAGGCGATTGCGTCCGGGTTTGGGTGGCGCCCTTGGAGGGTCTCGTAGATGCGGATGGCCTCATCCAGCTCGCCAAGCTGCTCGAGCGCCTCAGCCTCACCAAAGCGGGCCAACAAGGAGACCTCGTCGTTGGGGTACTGCTTGCTGACCTGCAGGTAGGCCCTCAGGGCCTCCTTGTGACGCCCCCCGAGGTCGTAAGACTGCGCGATGTGGAGCAAGACGCGGGGCCGTAGGGGGCTCTGGTCGAACCGCTCTAGGAGCTCGTTCCACTCCACTCGCGCCTGCTCGAATTCGCCCAGATCCTGGTAGGCACGTCCCGACTCCACCAGGCAATGCTCGGCGTGCATGCCGCGGGGACGCAACTCCAGCGCCATGCGGTAGGCCCCGATGGCGTCATGCGGCCGAAGCCAGTCTCGCAGAAGGTCAGCGTATTCGACCTGGCAGGTATAACCCCAGGGGTCGTCGGCGTAGGTCCGGGCGCAGTCTGAGAGCGCCGACCGCGCACGATCCCGGTCTTTCAGCACATCCCGGTAGATCGTCGCCGCCCGCCACGCACCGTAGGTCTGCCACTCACCCGTCTCCGGACCGAGGGCCGAATAGGCCGCAGCGGCAGCCTCCCACCGCCCCTCAGCGACGAGACGATCCGCCGCCTGAACGGGCCCGAGCTGGCCCTTCTGGCAGCCCGCAGTCCCCGGACCGACTGCCAGGAGGAGCCCGACCATACCGAGCGCGACCAAGGGTTGAGAGAACCGAAGTCCCATGCGGCTCAGCCCTCGTCGATCTCGGGGGCATCTTCGGTCGCCTCGTCAATCACCCCCTCGTCTGCGCCCTCCACCCCCTCGTCTGCGCCTTCCGAGCCCAGTTCGTCGCCGACGGCCTCGGCGGAAACGCCCTCGGTGTCGGTGCCCTCGCCCAACTCGCCCAACTCCTCGTCCTCCTCTTCGGACTCCGAGAGCCGAGCAAAGCTGACAACACGCTCGCCCTTTTCCAGGCGAATCAGGCGCACGCCCATTGTGTTTCGGCCGATCTCGCGAACCCCCTCGACGCCGATCCGAATGACCTTTCCGCCCGACGTAACGATCATGACTTGGTCGGTCGTATCCACCTGCACCGCACCCACGACCCGGCCGTTGCGCTCGCCGGTCTTGATGTCGATTAGGCCAATCCCGCCGCGGTTTTGCTTCCGGTACTGCGAGATCGGGGTTCGCTTGCCGTAACCCAGTTCGGTGATCGTCAGCAGAGATGCATCCGGACGAACCACCTCAACACCGACGAGTTGGTCGTCCCCAACAAGGGAGACTCCCCTGACACCGGTCGCCGTCCGGCCCATCTCGCGCGCCTGCTTGGCGTCGAAGTGGATGGACTTTCCGTGGGCCGTAGACAGCAAGAGGCTGCCATCGGGATCTTCCAGCAGGTGGACGGCCAGCACCTCATCGTCACCCTTCAGGTTGCAGGCGATGATGCCGTTGACTCGGATGTTCTTGTATAGGTCCAGTCGAGTGCGCTTGATGACGCCACCCTTGGTGACCTGCACCAACGAGCGCTCATCAAACTCCCGAATCCCTAGCACCGTGGCAACCGTCTCCTCCTCGCCCAGGGCCAGGAGGTTGACGATCGGCCGACCCCGCGCCGCCCGGCCGCCCTCCGGCAACTGGTAGACCGGCAGCAAGAAGACCCGCCCTCGAGTCGTAAAGACCATGAGCTTGTCGTGCGTGCTGGCTACGAACAGGTCCCGAACGAAGTCTTCGTCTCGGGTGCCCATGCCCTTCTTGCCCACCCCGCCGCGGCGCTGCGCCTGGTATTCCCGCACCGGCGTCCGCTTGACGTAGCTGAGGTGGGAGAAGGTGACGACGACCTCTTCGTCCGCGATGAGGTCCTCGATGCTGAGGTCGGCGGTGGCGAACACGATCTTGGTGCGTCGCTCGTCGCCGTAGCGCTCACGGATCTGGAGCAGCTCCTCTTTGATCTCCGCGCGAACCAAGGCGTTGTTCGCCAAGATCGCCCGAAGTCGTTCGATAGCGCTCTGTGTCTCCTTGTACTCAGCCTCGAGCTTCTCGCGCTCCATGCCTGTCAGCCGCGCCAGTCGCATGTCGAGGATTGCCTGGGCCTGGACGTGGGTAAAAGCGAACGCCTCGATGAGCTGCTTCCGCGCGATCTCCGTGTCCGCACTGCCCCGGATGATGGCGATGATCTCGTCGATGACGTCCAGCGCCTTGAGGTAGCCCTCGAGGACGTGCGCACGCGCCTCGGCCTGGTTCAGCTCGAAGCGGCAGCGCCGGATCGTGACCTCCTGCCGGTGGGCGATGAACTCTTGCAGAACTTCCTTCAGAGACAGCACCCGGGGTCGGCCATCGACCAGAGCCAAGTTGATGACACCAAAGGTGCTCTGCAGGGCCGTCTGCTTGTAGAGGTGGTTGAGGACCACCTGCCCCATGGCGTCGCGCTTGAGCTCGATCACAATGCGCATGCCCTGGCGGTCGCTCTCGTCGCGGATATCGCGGATCCCGTCGATCTTCTTGTGCCGCACCAAACCGGCGATCGACTCCACGAGTCGACTCTTGTTGACCTGGTAGGGGATCTCGGTGATCGCGATGGCCTTCTCATCGCCGTTTTCGTCGCGCTCGATCTCGGCAACCCCGCGGACGACGACCCGACCTCGCCCCGTCTTTGCAGCCTCCGTCGGACCCGCCGTACCGTAGATGACGCCGCCTGTCGGGAAGTCTGGCCCCGGAACGATCTCCAAGAGCCCGTCGGCGTCGATCTCGGGGTCTTCAAGCAGCGCGAGGGTGCCGTCGACAACCTCGCGAAGGTTGTGTGGCGCAATGTTGGTGGCCATACCGACCGCGATGCCCGACGCGCCGTTGATCAGCAGGTTGGGCACCCGAGTAGGCAATACCTTTGGTTCCAGCGTGGTCCCGTCGAAGTTCTCCGAGAAGTCGACCGTTTCCTTGTCGATGTCCGCGAGTAGCTCCTCGGACATCCGCCGCAGCCGGCACTCGGTGTACCGGTAGGCCGCAGCGGAATCTCCATCGATGGAGCCGAAATTGCCCTGTCCATCAATCAGCGGATAGCGCAGGTTCCAGGGCTGGGCCATGCGCACGAGGGCGTCGTAGACCGCGCTGTCGCCGTGCGGGTGGTACTTCTTGAGCACCTCGCCAACGACACCGGCACACTTGCTGTAGCGCCGGTTGTGGTGGAGGCCCTCGCGGAACATTGCGTACAGAATCCGCCTGTGGACCGGCTTGAGGCCGTCCCGGGCGGCAGGCAGGGCGCGGCCCACAATCACCGACATGGAGTAGTCCAGGTAGCTGGACTTCATCTCGTCTTCGATGTTGGTACCGACAACGCTCTTTGCGAACTCCGGCATCTATCTCTTCCTTTCTCTAGGCGACCGGGGCACCGAATAGGTGGTGGTCGATGTGCAAGAGACCGTCGATGTCGTACACGTCCTCGTCCATGCGAGGAACGATGCAGACCTGGCTCTTACTTCCTGCGAACGACCGAAGGCCATCAATGGCCCGCTGATCATCGTTCGCCATGGCGACGGTTCGATCAAAGTGGTTTTCGAGGCGCTGGACGAAGGCGCGGATCGCCTCTTCGGAGGCCAGGCCCTCCAGCGACTCGGATAGTTCTTTTCGGACCGCATCGTCCAGGTAGCGCCCGGAGCCGTCCTCGGCTCGAGGGCTACCGGCAAATTGGCCCACCTGGTTCACGATAAACAGCCGACCCGGCATCTTGCGTTCCACCAACTGACTATGGAAGTACCGGGCTTCCTCCATCGACGTGCTTCGCGGCGTACACACCACGACAAAACGGGTCGTCCCAGAATCACGGAGGAGGGAGGAAACCGACTCCGCCCGCTCCCGAAACCCCGCCAGCAGTTCCCGAAACGCGAGGAAAAATTCGGCGATGTCGTCGAGAAACTCGGTGCCGAAAATGTTGCCCAGCAGGCGGTACACAAGGTTCCCTGCGCCGGAGACAAGGTCCCGCCCACTGCGCCTCTTGTCGCCGTCCATGGGCTTGAGGAACCATCCGACAATCCGATCGTCGAGAAATCGGCTCAGCCGCCCGCCCGCCTCGAGGAAGTCAATCGCGTTCTTCATTGGCGGCGTGTCGAGCACGATGAGGTCGTAACGGCCGGTCGTGTGCAGGTCGTAGAGCTTCTCGCTCGCCATGTAGTCGTGAGAGGCCGAGAGCGTGTCGCTGATGTGGCGATAGACCCGGTTTCCCAACACCTTGTCCCGGGTCTCCTGGTCGGGCGAAACCCGGGAGATGACTTCGTCAAAAGTCTTACGGGTGTCCAGCATCATCGCGTGCAGGGTTCCGTCGGAACGGTGGCCCTCGGGCAGAAAGGGGGCGAGCGAAACCTCGCGCTCGTCGTTGCCCAGAGCCTCCAGGCCGAGAGAGTTGGCCAGGCGCTTGGCCGGGTCGATGGTGACGACGATGGCCCTGCGTCCGAGTATCGCGGCCTGAATTCCCAGGGCGGCGGCAATCGTGGTTTTTCCCACCCCACCCGAGCCGACACAGACCACAAGTTGCCGGTTCTCGATTACCGAGCGCAGTTCCACTTGGGAGGCGATGGCTGGGATTTCGGTCACACCAAGCCCTCCGCTAGGACCAAGGACATGGCGTCGGCCACCTGGATCTGAGCTCCGGGGAAGGTGGGCAGCTGGAAGACGGCCTCGCCAAAGGCCTCCTCCAGGCGCTCGGCACCGTCGCCAGCCACCCGCTGGTCCCGGCGGATCTGGCGGGCCGCAAGGACGGCCTGGATGGCTCGTGTGGAGTTCGTGGGCCCGGAGTCGGCCGCACAACCCACGAGCTTCTCCAGCAGGGCCTCGTCGTCCACCGCAAACGCCAGGTCCGGACTTCGGTTGAGCAAGGCCCCGCCGAGGGGGGGGAATCCGAGGGCTTCCAGATGCCCCCGGGTCTCCAGCGTCTCGTTTATGGGCATTTCACCCGGCAGGGCACAGAACAAGAGGGTGCAGACCTCCGGATCCGAGAACCGCTCGACGATGTCGTCGGCACGCTGCCGCAGCGGACCCTTGTCGAAAGCTCGGTGAGCCAGGTGGGGACAGCGGAAGAGGGCAACCGCGTGCCCCGAGGCCGGAAGGTCGACGATGATGTGGTCCCACCGCGGGTCGTAGCTGAACTCCCAGACCCGGGACAAGAGAACCAGCTCTCGCGCCCCCGGCGTCGCGGTCAGAAAGATCCGAACCACCTTGTTGCTGAGGATCAATCGGACCAAGCGCTTCATCCGAACCACGGAGTCCACATAGGCCCGGAGCGCGGCCAAGAAGTCGATGTTCGCGCCCTCGATCCGGGGGGCCAACACCCGCGGCTCGGCATCGATGGTTCCACCGAAGTAGCTGGGCAGGTTGGGGCGGGGGGCGTCGACCTCGACGAGCAGAACCCGCTTGCCGCGGCGCGCCATGGCCCGAGCCAGACCGACACAGACCGAAGTCTTGCCGGTTCCACCCTTGCCCGTGACAAAGAAGATGCGCCGCTGGCCGAGTTCCAACACCCCCTACAGCCTCACAAGACTCGCGGCCCAGGTGAAGCCAGAACCAAAGGCGGCCAGAACCACGAGCGAGCCGTCTTGGGCGCGACCGTCGTTTCGTGCTTCGTGCAGAGCGATACCCACCGAAGCTGCGGTGGTGTTTCCGTACTTCTGGATGTTGTGGACGACCTTCTCGGGCGGAAGGCCCAGCTGCTTCCCGATCATCTCGTTGATGCGCATATTCGCCTGGTGCGGCACCAGAAGATCGACGTCGTCCAGGACCAGGCCTCGCTTGGCGAGAACCTCGTGGATGACTGCCGGCACGTGGGTGCAGGCGTACTTGAAGACCGCCCGACCGTTCATCTGGGGATAGACGCTCCGGTCTTCGAACATCGACTCCGGCGCGCGGAAGGGGAAGATGGATGAGCCCGGAGAGGGCACCCACAGCTCCTTGGCTCCGCGGCCGTCGGCGTGGAGGCTGTGGGCGAGAAACCCGCGTTCTGGGTCGTCGGTGCGACCCACCACCAGGGCCGCTGCGCCGTCGCCGAAGAGCACCGAAACGTCCCGGCCGGCGTCGGAAAAGTCCAGGCCCGTCGAGTGCACCTCGGTGCCGACGACCAGCACGAGCTGGCTCTGGCCCGACCGGACAAAGGCGTCCGCCGTCGCCAGGGAATAGAGCAGGCCTGTGCATTGGTTCCGGATGTCCATACAGGCGGTGCCGGGCAAGCCCAGGCGCTCCTGAAGGAAGCAGGCCGTCCCCGGGAAGGAGTGCTCTGGGCTGAGAC
This sequence comes from uncultured Rickettsiales bacterium, assembly GCA_964596025.1. GTDB lineage: Bacteria > Myxococcota_A > UBA796 > UBA9615 > UBA9615 > CAZQTQ01. The sequence goes on along the minus strand of CAZQTQ010000021.1, from coordinate 4,406 downwards.
CTGCGACCAAGATCGTGTCGATGTCCTTAAGTTCCAGGCCGGCGTCCTCGACGGCTTTGCGGGCGGCCTTTTCACCCATCGCCGCCGGCGTATCTTCGGGATCCGAAAAGCGCCGCTCTTCAATGCCCGTGCGCTGGCGAATCCACTCGTCGCTCGTGTCGAAGAGCTCGGCGAGTTCTGCGTTGGGAACAACGCGGGGGGGCAGGTAAATCCCCGTCCCCAGCACACGCGAAGCCGCCGGTTGCTGTGCCATTTCGGACCCCTATACGTCTAGGTTTTGGACGCTCAGTGCGTTTGATTGAATGAACTCGCGACGCGGCTCCACCTCTTCCCCCATGAGCAGGGTGAAGATCTCGTCGGCCTCGATCAGGTCATCGACCTTGACCTGGAGGAGTGTCCGGGCCCCAGGGTCCATCGTCGTCTCCCAGAGCTGGTCGGGGTTCATCTCGCCCAGACCCTTGTAGCGTTGGATGTCGTAGCCCTTGCGGGAATCCGAATCGACGCGGGCATAGAGGTCGCGCTCCGTAGCGAAGACCAGAGGCTCGCCCTTGCCTCGGTGCAGGGTATAGGGACCCGTTCCGTTCGCCACGACCTTCTGGTGGAGCCGCTGGACCTCGCGGAAATCGCCACCCTGGACGTAGTTCCACCCGATGTGAGTCTGCCTGTCCACGCCCCGTTGCCGGGTTCGCACATGAATCTCCCAGGCGTCGAAGTCTGCTGAATGCTCCAGCTCCAGGCGGGTCAGTCGGAGGTTGTCCGGCGAGTACAAGCCCTGCAGTCGTTCCTTCATGCGGTCGGCGATGTCCTGCGTTGCCCCCTTGTCCTTCAGCACCCCCAAGTCGCCGCCGAAGATCTCCAAGAAGGCGTGCACCACCCGATCGTCGAAGCGGCGGGTCACCTTTTCCAGCATCGCCTCAAGGGCGCGAACCGAGGACAAGAAGTCAATCAGAAACGCCCCCTCCAGGCGACCGGTGCTGCTGTCCACCCGGAGATCGCCTGCCCCCTGAGAGAAGAGGTAATCGGTAAGCGCAGAGTCATCCTTGAGGTAGACCACCCTCTTTCCCTTCTTCGCTTTGTAGAGGGGGGGCTGCGCGATGTAGAGGTGGCCACACTGCACCAGTTGGCTCATCTGCCGGAAGAAGAAGGTCAACAGCA
>CAZQTQ010000021.1:0-3241 GCA_964596025.1 uncultured Rickettsiales bacterium | reverse complement strand
TCCGAATGTGGGCCCCGTCTACATCGGCATCGGTCATGATGATGACGCGGTGGTACCGCAGTTTCTCGAGGTCGAACTCGTCGACTCCGATGCCGGCACCAAGGGCCGTGATCATCGTCACGATCTCCTGGTTGGCCAACATCTTGTCCACCCGCGCCTTCTGGACGTTCAAGATCTTGCCGCGCAGCGGAAGGATTGCCTGGAACTTCCGGTCCCGGGCGCTCTTGGCTGAACCGCCGGCGGAATCGCCCTCGACCAGGTAGATCTCGCATTGGCTAGGATCCTTCTCCTGGCAATCCGCCAGCTTGCCGGGAAGTCCGCCGCCGTCCAGCACCGTCTTTCGGCGAGCCAAGTCCCGCGCCTTGCGAGCCGCTTCTCGTGCCCGGGAAGACTCCACCGCCTTCTCCACGATGATCTTGCCCACCGCCGGACTCATCTCGAGGAAGTAGCCAAGTTGCTCGTTGACGATGGACTCGACGATGCCCTTGACGTCGGAGTTGCCCAGCTTGGTCTTGGTCTGTCCCTCGAACTGCGGCTCGGGGATCTTCACCGAAATGATGCAGATCAGCCCCTCTCGAATGTCTTCGCCCTGCAGGTTCTCCTTGATCTTCTTCATCAAGCCCTGATCGCCGGCCCAGGCGTTGATGGTCCGAGTCAGGGCCGCCTTGAATCCGCTGAGATGGGTGCCCCCCTCCTGCGTGTTGATGTTGTTAGCAAACGAGAACGTGGTCTCGCTGTAGGCGGTCGACCACTGCATGGCGATCTCGCACTCGATTCCGTCTTTCTCGCCCACGAGGTAGATGGGCTTCTCGTGCAGCGGCTTCTTCTTCTCTACAAGGTGCTCCACGAACGAAACGATTCCGCCGTCGTACTGAAATTGGTGGCCCTTATCGTCGCGCTCGTCGTGAATGTTGATCCGCACGCCCCGGTTGAGGAAGGCGAGCTCTCGGAGCCGCTTGCTCAAAATGTCGAACTGGTAATCCACGGTCTCAAAGACCTCGCCGTCGGGCTTGAAGGAGATCTTCGTCCCGCGCCTGGTCGAGGCCCCTCGGACAGTCAGGTCGTTTTGGGGGGCGCCCCGCACGTAGTCCTGCTCGAAGTAGGTCCCGTTCTGGAAGATCTCGACCCGCAACCACTCCGAGAGGGCGTTCACCACCGAAACGCCAACGCCGTGCAGACCGCCAGACACTTTGTAGCTGTCGTTGTCGAACTTCCCCCCGGCGTGCAGTTTGGTCAGAACCACCTGAGGCGTAGAAATGCCCTCCGTTGGGTGCATGTCGGTGGGAATGCCGCGGCCGTTGTCTTCTACAGACACCGAGCCGTCGAGGTGCAGAACCACGTCGACCTGAGTGCAGTGTCCAGCAAGGGCCTCGTCGATGGAGTTGTCGACGACCTCGTACACCAAGTGGTGAAGGCCCCGCTCGTGGGTATCACCAATGTACATCCCTGGGCGCTTGCGCACGGCCTCGAGCCCCTCGAGGATCTTGATGTTCGCTCCGGTGTAGTCCCCACCCTTGGTGGCTGGCTGTTCGGTCTTTTCGTTCATCTCTAGCCTTTGCTTCGGTGGCGAAAGGAGCCGGTCGCGCGCAGCGCGCGCGAGACATTCCTTTAATGGGCGGGGCCCAACCCTGCGAGTCTAGCCGCAGACCGCGCCATTTTCCAGGGCTATGCTTCGATAAGATGCCGGGCTCATCTGAAGGTTCGCTCGCTCTGTGGTGGTGATGAGAACCTGAGCCTCCAGGCTATCCAGAACCGCCATCATTTGCCGGTTTCGGTCCGCGTCCAATTCGCTGCTCACATCGTCAAGCAGAAACAGGGGGCATGTCCCCAATTGACGCTTTGCTAGAACCATCTGGGCCACCCGCAAGGCAAGTGCTGCCGAACGAACCTGGCCCTGAGAGCCGAAGGTTCTGAGAACCTCGTCCCCAACCCGAAGCTCCCAGTCATCACGGTGGGGGCCCATGAGCGAATGGCCCCGAAGTAGCTCCTGAGCCTCGCTCTTTGCCGCCTTTTCGCGGAGGGCTGTGGCGACGGCTGCCCGCCCGGCTCGGACGCTGTCTGCTCCAACTGAGGCTCGGTAACGAATCTCGGCCCGACCCTTGGCGGCACCCGTTATTCCCTCATGAACTTCCCGAAACACCGGAGCAAAGCGCTCCAGGAAGTCCACGCGGCGCAGGATGACCTCGGTTGCCGCGTTGCAAAAGGACGCGTTCCAGGTCCGCAAGAGCTCCCGATCAACAGACCTTCCCTGCTTTCCCTCTCGCAGGAGGGCGTTCTTTTGGGCAAGGGCTTTCTTGTAGTCCTGGGCGATCCCGAGGAAGGTCGGATCGAGGGTAAAGGCGGCCCGATCGAGGAAGGTTCGTCGTCGCTCGGGGGAGCCGTCGACCATGCGCAGGTCCCCCGGAACAAAGGCGACCGCCTTGATGGTCTTGAAGTACTCGTCAAGGCCGCGGGGGTCCTTCCCGTCAACCCGAGCTCGCTTTCCCTCCTTGGAAATCTCAACTTCGTAGGCGCGTGGCAACCCTCGCGCTACCAGTTCTCCGTGTACGAGCGCCTTGCTTGCCCCGTGACGAATCAGCTCCGCATTCTTGGAGCCGCGAAAGGACTTCAGCGTAGAGAGTACGTAGACGGCTTCGAGGAGGTTGGTCTTTCCCTGGCCGTTTCGACCATGGATGACCGTCGCCCGGGGGGAAAACTCGAGCGACAGGGAGGCCAGGTTTCGGAATTCCCGGACATGAATGTGCGTGAGGTACAGGGCGGGAAGGACCCTACTCGAGGCGCATGGGCATCACGACGTAGAGTTCGTCAGCCCCAGCATTGCCGGGCCTGATCAGCGTGGGTGAAAGCGAATCGCCGAGCTCGAGCGCGACCGTATCGGTGTTCAGAACCTGGAGGGCGTCCAGGAAGTAGCGGGCATTGAATCCAACCTCAAGTTCGGTCCCTTCAACCTGGGCCTCTATCTCTTCTGTGGCCTCTCCGGCCTCCGGCTGCCGCGCGATGATGGTCAAGCTGTTGTTCTGGATGTGGAAGCGGACCGGATGAGCCTTCTCGGGCGCGAGAATCGACACGCGACGCAGGGCCTGGACGATCGCTTCCCGCTGAACAACCACCCGTCGCTGCCAGGAGCCCGGAATGACCTGGTTGTAGTCAGGAAAATCGCCCTCGAGCAATCGCATCGAAAACGCGATTCCGCCGCGCCGAAACACCCCTTGGTTGTCGGAGAAGGCCACATTCCAGCTCG
>CAZQTQ010000020.1:0-20644 GCA_964596025.1 uncultured Rickettsiales bacterium | reverse complement strand
TATTCAGGTAGGGGAACTGGGGTGTCTCGTAGCGCTCAGCGGTCTTGGCCCGCAGAAACCACTCCTCAGCCTCAACCGACTTGCCAAGCTCGACGAGGTAGGCCCCAATGTCGTTGTACGCGTTGCCGAAGCCGGGATCCGTGGCAATGGCTTGGTGACAGTGGCCGATCGCCTCCTGCAACTCCCCGCGAAAACTGAGGCTCCAGCCCAGGTAGGTGTGCGCCTCAGCCGTCTCGTAGACCTCGAGGCTGCAGCGGTAGAGCCGGTCGGCCTCTTCGAGGTTCCCGGCCAACTGACGCTTCAAGCCCTCCTGCCAGAGGCGGGTCGCAAGGGCGCGGGCTACTTCAGGAGGCGAACTCTGCATCTCGATCCCAGGGGGGTGCCAGTGCGGCACCTTCTCTTGAGAACTTTTCGGCACATTGGCCGCCCGTTTTAGGGAAAGAGTCCAGCTTTTATGCGGGCCCTACTTACCGTCGGGCTTTGGCGCCGGCGCAGGGGCCGGTTTAGTCGGACGAGGAAGCTTCTTGACGTCGACCGGAGAGTCGCCGCCGGGAGCCCGCTGGATGCCGAGCTCTTTTTTGAGATCCGTCTTGTATTCGCGGACCGCATTGCGGGTGAGAACCCGCTCGATGCTGGCCTTGACCTCGTCCAAGGGTCGCTCACTGCGGCGCTCGAGGAGCTGGATGATGTGGAAGCCGAACTTGCTCTTCACAGGCTCGGAAACTTGGTTGAGCTCCAGGGCAAAAGCAGCCTCAGCAAATTCCTTGACCCAACGCTCCCGGCTGGCCCAGGGCAGCTCGCCGCCGCGCCGCTTGCTGCCGCGATCCTCGCTGTGCTTCTCCGCCAGGGCAGCAAAATCCCCCCCGGCTTCCAACTCGGCCCTGATGGTCCTGGCCAGAGCCCCGTCCTTGACCAGGATGTGGCGGGCCCGCGCCTCGTCCTTTTGCCACTTCGCCTTGTTCTGGTTGTAATGCTCCTGGATCGACGCTTCGTCGGCCGCATCCGCCTCAATCGTCTTCAGGTAGGCGCCCACGTAGGCCTTCTCTGCAGCGGAACGCGCGGCAGCTCGGTGTGTAGGGTCGGCGGTGAGCCCGGACTTTTCAGCCTGCGCAAAGAGGGCCTTGTTCATCAGGATGCGGTCTGCCATGTCCTGACGGCCCTTGTCGGTCTCGTAGCGGGCGCGGGCACGCGGGGGAATTCCGGCCATCTCCGCCTTGAGATCCGCCTCGGTAACCTTGAATACGCCGGCCTCGACAACGGCTGCAGTCGTGTCATCCGGAACGGCGCAGAGGTTCGCTGAAGCGGCGCCCGCCTCACCAGTGGAGTCCTTGTCTGACTTGGCGCAGCCAGAAATGACGAAGAGGAGGGACAGTGCAAAACAGAGAGGGCTGGAACGCATGGACGGGTCTCCCAAATCGGGGTCAGAAACGATGGCCGAGGACTCTACTGGACTGACGAAGGCGCCGCAAGGGGCGGACGCGCCCTGGGAGCCTCGGCCTCGGGGTGCCGAATCGCAGTAAGGCCGCGCTGGATCAGCTCTGCTTCTTCAGGGAGGGTCCCCGCCGCCTGGTATGCCTCGAGGAAGAGCCGTCCGGTCCGAGGGTCGGGGCCGAGAACTCGATCGAGGCGAAGCAGGTAGTGCAGGCTCAGGCGGGGTCGACGCAATCCGCTCGGCTCACTGCGGAGGTAGAAGCCCGCCGCAGCGAGGAGGAGAGGGACGTCGTCAGGGTGGGCCTCGAGACCGGTCCGGAGCGCAGACTCAGCAGCCTCGAACTCGCCCTCCGCTTCGCCGCGCTGGAAGCGCTGGAGGCTCTCCTCAGCAGAAACACAGCCCGCGGCCAGAGCGAGCAGGAGTCCCCCCGCCGCTCCGATGAGCCAAGAACGAAGGAAGGTGAGGCGGTGGGCCTTGGGCTCCATCATCAAGCGCTACGATACCCCCCCATGAGAGGACGCCTCCGGAATCAGCTTCTTGGCCTGCTGCGCCTCGGCCTCGGCGGAGCTGCCTTGCTTGCCGCAGGTCCAGTCGTTGCACAGGGGGGCACCGGGGAGGAGACCCCCGCCCCCGAGACAAAGACCAAGACAGAGGAGGGTTCCACCGAGGAGTCAGCCCCCGCGCCCCCTCCGCGGGCCTCGATCGGAACCGGGGCAGATGCTGTACTCCCTGCGCCGCCCGCACCGCAGGTTCGGTGGAGCAAGGGCCGCAAAGTACTCAAGCTGAGGATCCAGCCGGAACACGGCACGATCTTGGCTGCTGGCTCGGAAGTGGTCGTGCTTCTCGACGACGGCGAAGCCCTTCGTCTGCGCTGGCGCGAGCCGGTTGCGGAGGAGAGTGCGCTCAGCCCGGACCAGAGACCTAAGCCCTTCCGCCTCGTCGTTCCGCGGGTCGGGGCACCTGGGTCCTCGACGTGGCGAGTTCGCGTGACAGGTCTCGTCTGCCACGCTGACAAGGCCCAGCACTGTGCCCCCTTCCGCTCCCAAGGCGAAGTGCCCAAGCGCGGACGGGGAGAACGTGACCTGCAGAGCGAGCTCCTCGGCGGTGGGTCCCCCCCGGTTCCGGACGGAATGGAGCGCTAAGTGGCCTGGGATCCCCAACTTCCCTGGGTCACCCGCCCGCTCGGAGACCTTCCCACCACCCTGCGAGAGCGGTGGCGCGTGGTCCGTTTCGGGCTCAAGGACCTGCCTCGCACCCTGCGGGACGACTCCGTATCGGAGATGGCGGCGGGCATGAGCTTCTTCCTGCTGTTCTCGCTCTTCCCCGGTCTCGTCTTCCTCGTCACCCTCTTGCCCTACCTGCCTGTCGAGGCGCCGCTCGAGCGGCTGCTGGCCCTGGGCCAACCCTTGCTCCCCACGGAGGTCTACACCCTCATCGAGGGGCACCTCACCGAGCTCGTCACCCGCCCGCGCACCAGCCTTCTGACGCTCTCGGCCGGCATCGCCCTGTGGTCGGCAAGCCGTGCCCTGGTCTCACTGTCCCGCGCGCTCAACCGAATCTACCGCGTAGAGGAGATCCGGTCGGAGCTGCGTCGCAGGCTGCGCTCGATGGCGCTCACCCTGGTGGCGCTGCTGGCCATCGTCCCCGCTGTCCTCGCGCTTTCCATCGGCGACCATGTAGTCGATTGGGTCGTGGACCAAGGCTGGCTCCCTGTCGAACAAGGAGTCCTAATCGCGGTGGTTCGCTGGCCAATCCTGCTGATTTTCGCCTCCGCCCTCGTCCAACAGCTCTACTACCTGTTGCGGGATCAGCGGCGGAACTGGCGGCTACTCTCGGCAGGCAGCGTCGCTGCTGTCGTCTTGTGGGTGATCGGAACGGTTGTCTTTTCGGCCGTCGTAGCCGGCTTCCTCCCCTTTAACCTCACCTTCGGCTCATTGGGGTCAGTGGCCGTGGTCATGGCTTGGCTCTACCTCGGCTCCTACACCCTCCTGTTGGGGGCGGTGCTCGACGCCTTGATCGACCGAGGACTTCCGCCCCTGCCCGAACCAGGCGATACCCTGCGAATCGAGGCGCCTGCAGCGGAGGAGCCGGGAGACTGCTAGCCTGCGGCCCCTGCAAGGAGGCCACCATGTCGAGCGGAACAAAGGTAGCGATCATCGGCACCGGCACCATGGGCCAAGCCCTGGGCCGCGGCCTGCTGGAGGCAGGCGTCGTGGAGCCAGGCGAGGTCCAATGCACGGTGCGCCACGCTCGACGGGTTGAGGAACTGCGCGGCAACCTCCCCTTCGCCGTTGGAACCGACAACGCGGCGGCGGCTCGCGGCGCCGAGGTCATTCTCCTCTGTACGAAGCCTAAGACTGCCGCCGGCGTACTGAGCGAACTGGCGGACGCTGGGGCTCTGGACCACAGCCCTCTGGTCATCTCCATTGCCGCCGGGGTCTCCACCCGGACTCTCGGAGAGGCGGCGCGGGCAAGTGGCGCGCCAGACCTCCGAATCGTCCGCGCCATGCCCAACACGCCCTGTCTGGTCCAAGAGGGAATGACGGTGCTCTCGCCCGGAGAGCAGGCCAACCCCAAGGATCTCGACCGCGCCGAGACCCTGTTCCGGCCCCTCGGTCGGGTCCGCCGCTTGGACGAAGAACACATGGACGCAGTCACGGGTTTGTCCGGCTCGGGACCCGCCTTCGTCTACGTCATCATCGAGGCCCTCGCCGACGGCGGGGTCATGACCGGACTGAGCCGAAAGGCAGCCGTGGAGTTGGCGGCGCAGACGGTGCATGGGGCCGCCAAGATGGTCCTGGAGACCGGACGGCACCCTGCCGCCCTGAAGGACGAGGTCACCACCCCAGCCGGCTGCACGGTCTCTGCGCTGCTCTCGATGGAAGACGGACGCCTACGCTCGGTCTTGGCACGGGGCGTCCAAGAGGCGGCGCGGACCGCAGCCCAGCTCGGCAAACCCAAGGGCGGGTGAACCGAGGAACGAGGCTCGTTGCTCCAGCCTCTAGCTACCGGAAGTACAGTGGAAGGGCAGGGGCTGAGGGGCCAGGCTTAGCTCCTCGTTCGTGGGAGAAAGTAAGGCCTCGGTCGTCAGGTAGCCGCAAGGATACCGGCCCTCATCCGGCGCAAAGCCCAAGACCTCGACGGCTGCCACATGGTCGAACTGCGTACGTCCGGAGAAGCTCAGGACCTTCCCGTTGTTCTGGACGGTAATGCTGATGCCGGTCTCGAGGGTCTCGCCCTCGACCAGTGGGCCCGCAGTAAAGCGGATATCCCAACCGAGATCGTTGACGTAGCTCACCGACCAGTTGTCCCCGCTGAGGTCGCGGCAGTCAACAGATGCGACGTCGATGCTGGCCGAGGCGGCCCCGCTCAAACTCAGGCTGTACGGAGGCTGGGGTGCGTCGCAGCTCGACACCGCGTCGTCGTCGTCGCCGCTCTGTCCCGAGTCGTCGTCGTCGCCGGCCGCACTGGTGTCGTCATCACCGGCCGCACTGCTGTCGTCGTCATCCCCGCGGGAAGGCGAACAGGCCGCCCCAAAGGCAAACGAGACGCCAATGACAAAACAAAGGAACAAAGGGACGGGCATCCGGCGGTTCATGCCCCGATGCTAACAAACAGAGCTAAGATTCCGGGGCTCATGCGCCAAGTTCGCCCATCGCGCCGTTCCGGCCCCCTGCTCTGGGCCGCAGCGTTCCTTCTCGCGTCGTGCAGCAGCGGAAGTGGCGTTCGTGGCACGTCCATCAGCACGACATCCAGCGATGGGCAGCGCCTCTTCGCGACCTACCTCCAACCGAGGACTTCAGAGCCCACTCCCGTCTACCTATTGCTACACCAGCCGGGGGAAGACCGGGACCGGCACGACTTTGATTTGATTTGGGACGCGCTGGAGGACGAAGGGCTGGGCCTCCTTGCGCCCGATCTGCGGGGTCACGGCGCGTCGGAGGGAGATGGCAGCCCAGAAGGCTGGCGCCTCGACCCCGAGGGCTACCCCTTGGACCTGCACACCTGGGTGGAGTTTCTGGACTTTCGGGAGGCGGCAGGCGATCCGGTAGATACCAATCGACTGGCGGTCGTAGGCCTCGGCACAAGCGGGAGCATCGCGGCGGCATCCAACGCTTGGGGCATCTCGACCTGCACGGTGGCTGTCAGCGCCCGAAGCGACGAAGTCCTCGCTCACTACCAGGGCATCGGCGTCTGGCACGACAGTACGGACGGAGGAGGCGGGGACGACGACGATTCTGCGGGCCAGGGGGACGACGACGATTCTGCGGGCCAGGGGGACGACGACGACTCCGCTTCGGGGACAAGCCCCGATCTGAGCGCTCTCTCTTTTGAGAACATCCACTGGATCCACAGCGCGAGTGACACGTCTTCGGCCGACGACGGGGCGGCCCTGCTCGAGGCGACCTCCTCGGGCGGGGAGCAGACCGTTCTGGACGGAGATGCCCACGGAATCCAGCTCCTGCTGGACTCCGAAGAGGTCAAGAATCACGTGGTGACCTGGTGCCTCGCACGCTTGTAGCGGCCCCCACCGAAGCCCCCCCGCCACTGCAGGTGACAACGCGGCAGTTGCAGCTTCTTCGCGTAATCCGGCAGTGGTCTCTCGAACACGACCGAATGCCCAGCGTTCGCGAACTCAGCGATCACCTGGGCCGGGCACCTTCCACCATCCACCAGCACCTCAGAGCCCTCGAAAATCGGGGCTACTTGCAGCGCGACGGCAAGGCCCATGGCCTGAAGTTGCTCGTCGAAGATCGCCAACTGGGCTTGGGGGAGATCTGCGGGGGGACGCTGCTCCCGATCAAGGGCCAACTGAACCCGGGGCGGAGGCTTCGGCGAAGCCGGCCGCCCTACGAACGCTTAGCCGTCGGCGGGGACACCCGCCCCGGCGACTACGTCCTCCGAGTGGACGGGGGCCGACTCGAGGAAGACGGCATCTTTGACGGAGACCTGCTCGTGATTCGGCCCGGGGGCGCGGGCAACCAACCGGCCTTGGTGGCACACCTCGATGGAACCGCCGACCTGAAACGGGTGGTGCCGGTACGGAACGGAATGGTTGCGCTCGCGCCGGCCCGTCCCCGCTGGGACCGCGGAAGAACTCCTCAGATTGCCGGCGATGTCGTGGTCCAGGGCCGCCTTCTTCAGGTCATCCGACGCTTCGACCTGGACTGATCCGTCGCGGATCAGAGACCTGCCGCAAAGGAGCCGGACGACCGACCCGAGCGTCCTCAGCTAGGACTAGTGGAGGGGGTGAAGACGGAAGCAGCAGTGCGGGTCGGTGACGACCTCCTTGATCGCCGCCTCGACCGAGTCAAACCCGTGGTGCCCCGCATAGGGCCACCAGGTCCCGTCGGCTCGCCGCCAGTAGAGGAGCCAGTGCTCGGTCTCGTCGTTGACGATAACCCTAAGCTGGAAGAAGGGCGTGTAGATGATGGACTTCATCGTCAGGGGCTTGACCTCTTCGACCGTGTAGTGGTTGCCCTCGGCGCGCACGCGAAAGCGGCGCGGACGATAGGACTTGAGTCCACTCTTGACCCGCTCCTGCCAAGCGCGGGACTGACGCGGGCTGGGACGCCAGGTGGCGATCATTGCCTGCACGCCGAGCTTTCCTGCCGACTCGTAGGCGGTAGACCAGGCCGTCAATTCCTGCATCGGCAAACCCTCAGAGGCGCAAAAGGATCCCAAATCATCGACATCCACGGCGCTAGCGCGCGCGGCGAATGCGATCTTCTCCTCCAAGGTAAACGCGTCGGTCATAGTGTCCTTTCGGGTTGGTGACGGGTCAGGCCGAGGCTGGCCTATTTTCCCGCCAAACAATGGTACGCCGATTGGAGGAAAACGCAAGCCTGCAACGTATTATCCACAGCTCCACAAACCGGCTTGGGGGGCTGCTGAGGACACACCAGTTGCGCCATAAGTCGGTGCCGTTAGGATGCGTCCATGTCCAGCAAGTTGTTCAAAGACTTCGAGGCTGAATTCGACCGGAGGCGCGACGAGCAGCGCCACGGCAAATCCGAGCGACCAGAGTCGGGCCAGAAGCGCTCCTGGCGCGAGATTGACCGCATGCGGGACGGGGTAGGCGCAGGCCCGCCACCGAAAGACCAGAAGTCAGACGACGGCTACGCCGACAAGCAAGCCGAGAAGGCGCTCAAGGGCAAGCTGGATTCGCTGTTCCGAGACCAAGAGGGCGATGCCCTAGCCGAAGCGGTGAAGGGAGCGGAAGACCGGGCAGCCCTGCAGGCAGCCGTCGACGCCCTCATCGAGGCCGGGGGGGGCCTACCCCCCGATCCAGACGTCCTCGAAAAGGCGCTGGACGTGCGACGCGACAAGACCCTGGCTCGGGTGGTCCAGTCGATCGAGGGCCACCTGCCCGATCTCAGCGAGGCTTTCCGCACCGTCTTGCTACTGAAGATGCGCTCCAAGGCCCGCACGACCTTTGACGCCCGGGTGAGCAAGGCGATTGCTGCGCTGCTTGAGACCTACGGTGTGGAGGATTGATGCCCAGCTTTCGCGCCCTCCTCGAACAGGAGTCGATCGACCTCTCGGCGCTGGAAGCGCACCTCGATGGATTAAGTTCTGAGGAACGCATCCGACAGGTCCGAGACGTGCCAGGCAAGCTCCAAGCTCGTCTCTTTGCCGCGGCGAAGGTGGCCTCGGCCCTTCAGAAGGACTACTTCGTCCCCGCGGAAACTGCCGACCGCACCTTCGTGCGCCACTACGGAAAGAACAGCCTTCCAGTCTTTTCACACTTCGAGAAGCGCTTCGCCCGACCCAGCGGCAACAGCGAGGTGCTCTGGGGCTTCAACTTCGGCCCGCTCATGGCCGTCATCGGCCCCGGCCACTTCGTGCTGCGCAGCGGCCCGGCAGACAACGAACTTCACGTCGACTACTACTCGGTGCCAGACGAACGCCTGGACGGCGCACCACCCCTGCAAGCCAACACAAAGGGGATCTCGACCCTGATCTACGGGAACATGATCGACGTGCTTCGCCGCGTATCGAGTCACGTGACGATCGGCCGAGCCGTCAAGCACGGCAAGGACACCCCAAACTACTTCCTGCTTTGCCGCCAGGACCCCTTGCCTACGGCGACTGCGGGCTAGAGCTTCCCTCGAGCATCCGGAACGAGAGATAGCGTCCGGGACGCCAAGCTAGAGAACGGAGGCGAGCTCCGCGTAGAGCTGGGCTGAGGCCCTCATGCCCTTCTTCCAGTCGCCCAGATGCAGGCTCTCGTTCTCCGAGTGCGCCTTGCAGATGGGATCTTCGAGACCGACGAGGATGGCCGGGATGCCCCCCATCACCGAGGCAAAGGGCTCGACAAAGGGGATGGTGCCCCCACACCCGATGAAGGTACACGGAACTCCGTAGCCAGCCTCCATGGCCCGGGCCGCCGCGTCAAAGGCCGGTCCCTCGGCCTTGGTCGTCCACCATCCGCCAACTGCCGTCGGTGTCACCTCGACAGTCACCCCAAAGGGCGGGTCGGTCTGGATCGCGCGCATCAAGAGATCCAAGCAACGGTGCGGGTCTTGATCGGGAACCAAGCGCACGCTAAGCCGCGCCTCGGCCTGGTCGGTCAGCTGGTTGGAGCAGCCCTTGACCGGCACGGACATCAGGGCGTTGATGGACAGCGCGGGCCGATACCAGAGCTTTTCGTAGGCCGAGACCCCGGGCGCTCCCCCCAGCTCCATGCCTTCTGTCAGTCCAGCGTCACGACGGAAGCTCTGCTCGTCCCACGGGAGCGCATCGAGCTGCCGCTGCTGGAGGGGGTTCGGCGGCTTGATGTCGTCGCAGAAGCCCGGAATGGCGACCTCGCCGTGAGCGTCGACGAGGCTTCCCAGGATCTTGACCAAAGCCATGACCGGATCAGCCACAGGACCGCCCCACATCCCTGAGTGCAGGGGATGAGTCAGGCCCTTGACCCGGACCTCGACCCCGACGATGCCGCGCAGGCGGGTGGTAATCGACGGAATGCCGGTGTCGAGGTTGGCGGTGTCCGTCAGCACGATGCAGTCGGCTTGAAGACGCTCGGCGTGGACGGAGAGGAAGGCTTCAAGATGACTAGACCCCGTCTCCTCCTCCCCCTCGACGATGAACTTGATGTTGCAGGGAAGGCTGCCGCCGTCGTCGAGCCAGGCCGAGATGGCGGCGAGTTGAATCACAAAGCCTGCCTTGTCGTCGACGACCCCCCTGCCGTACATGCGCCCGTCTCGGATCTCGGGCTCGAAAGGAGGGCTCTTCCAGCGCTCCAGGCGACCTACGGGCTGCACGTCGTGGTGGGCGTAGAGCAGGACGGTCGGCTTGCCCGGAGCGTGCAGCCAATCGCCGTAGACGTAGGGGTGAGTACCGTCCAGTTCGAGAACTTCGGTGTGCTCGAGGCCCACCGCCTCCATAGCCGCCGCCACCGCCCGCGCGCTGTGTTCGAGTGCCTTAGACGGTGCCGGCTCCGCCGAGACACCCGGGATGCGGCTCAGGTGGTCCAAGACGGAGATGAAGTGGTCGAACTTGGTGTCGATGCGGTTCAGGATGCGGTCCATGGGGCTCGGCTCCTCCAGCACGGGGTGAGAAGGATGCCCGCAAAGCTCCATTCAGTCGAGGTAGCCGAGGGTTCTCATGCTCTCGTCGAGGGCCTCGGGGGCTTCTCCTTCGAGGTCCGCATCGCCAGCATCGGACTCCCCGAAGGAAGCGAAGACGTCCTTGGCAAGGGGGGACGAAGGTCCAAGGCCATCCCGACGCTCCCTCGCCATCTGCGACCAAATCGGCAGGTCTCCCTGCAATCTCCGCCAGAAACCCGGCCCCTGCAATGGCTGCGCCCCCTCGAACCCGTCGTCGATCGTCTGAGAGACGCGGAGGCCCGAAGCTCCGTCCCACTGGTAGCGACAGACCGGAGTTCTAAGACCGAAGCGTCGCCACATACGGCGGCCACTGAGCGGATACTGCGCCGGCTTGATGGCGTTGTGGCTGGTGACGGTCAGAGCCTCGGTGATCGGGCTCGGCTGCCCCTCTTGGACGCATGCAGCCAGAGAGCGACCGTCGAGAACCAGCCCCCTTCCGTCGACCTGGATCCCGCGATCAATCAGGGTCGGCCCGTTGAACTCGGGGAGCGGGCCGGGCCAGGGCACGCCGGCCAGCGCCGCCAAGGTCGGCGCCAAGTCCACTCCGCGGGCGAAGCCGCCCAGCTCCCTCCCACCGGGAACAGCGCCCGCTGAACCCTTCCCCCAATAGACGAGAGGCACGCGGGTGGTCTCCTCGGTCAACCACCGGCCATGGAGATCGTAGATGTGCTCGAGTACCCGGCCTTCGGGCAAGCTCTCACCCCAGTTCTCGCCGTGGTCTCCGGTCACGGCGAGAAGCACGTCATTTCCCGAGCTCGCGGCCGCCTCCATGTAACGCCCTAGGAGCGCATCGAAGTAGGTCACGCACCCGAAATAGGCCTCTTTCTCCCGCGGCACCGCCTCCTCGGGCTCGTTGGCCATCCACTCGATCGCCAGATCGCAGAGCCGCTTCCATGGCTTGCGCTTCAGAAGCTCGTTTCGGTAGGGCAAGTGGGTCCACCAGTGATGGATGAAGACGAAGCGGTCGGTCCCACGGGGCGCCTTGAGCGCAGCCACGACCTCATCGGGGATTTCGCTGGTCCCGGTCTCGCCCCGGAACCCGGTGTTGGCGAGCAGGAAGCGGGGGTTGTGCACCAGCGAGCGGACCTCGAAACCGGCGGCGTCAAAGGCGGTCATCAGCGTCGGTCGGTGCCGTGGGAAGGGATGGCGCCAGCGGCCGACTCCCACCCGGTGCGGAAAGGTGGCCGTCGCCAGCGCAACCATGGAGGGGACGGTCCAACCCGCCGATGCGATGCTGTGACGAAAGCGGGTGCCTTCACCGGCCAGGCGATCGAGGACCGGCGTCTGCACCGGCCCGCCCCCAAATCCGGGCGCGTCGGCACGCAGGCTGTCGGCGACGACGAGGACGACGATCACAACACTCAGGTCACCGCCGGTCGCGGAGGGCCAGGATGAGCCAGGCTCCCAGCGCGCAAGCGATGCCCAGTCCTCCCATGACGGCGAGGTCCAACCCCAAGGTGTCCTCGCCAAAACCGGAGCGCTCCCAGTACTTTGCGCCGGCCACGCCGCGGCTCTTGTCGCCGCGAGCCGTACTCTCGGCGAACTCGGTGTGCAGGGCAGCGCTGTAGGCCCAACGCAGGAGGACAGGCTTGCTAAGCCAGACCGCAACCGGAGTGGCGCTGTCTCCTCCCACGGGAATCAAGATCCCGGAGAGCATGATCTGGGGCAGGATGGCCAGCGGAACGAACTGGATGGCCTGAAGCTCAGTGGCAGCCAAAGCGCTGAGCAGGAGCCCCAAGGCCATCGCTGACCAGCCAGCGAGGACCGTGACCCCGGCGAGGCCCAGTATGTCTCCCTCCAGGGGCACGGTCGGCACGAGGATGGCCAGCAAGACCCCGACCTGAATCACAATTAGGGTCCCCTGAAGCAGCATCTTCGACGCCAAGTAGGGCCCAGGCAACAGACTACCCATGCGTTCACGGCGGAAGATGGCGCGCTCACCGACGATCTCGCGGGCCACGTTCGAGCAGCCAAACCACACCGCAGAAGCCATCAGGACGAAGAGGGCGGGGGTGACGTCGTCTTCGAGGTAGAGCGGCATGAACCGCCCCTTGTGGAAGAGCAGAACGGCCAGGGCAGCAATCACCGGCGCCTGGACCATCTGGACAATCAAAGCGCTTCGATCCCGCCACTTCGTGACGGCGTAGCGTCGACACAGGTGCACGAACTGGATCAGGGGATTGGGGCGGGACCCCCGTTCGACCGGCCCCCCCGATTCAAACTGAACTTCAGTCGCGAACCGAGCGTCGACGAACTTCGAGCTTTGTTCGCTCTTGTTGAACTGCCGCCGCCAATACTCGGGCTTTTTCGCCAGCTTGGGATCGACGGGGTCGAGTACGTCCAGGGCGAAGTCGGCGGGGTTGACCGCGCTGCTCTCCGAAACGTCACTGCGGGTCTGGAAGTAGTGTTTGACCCCGTCCGAAGGCCCGAAGTAGGCCACCTTGCCACCGACGGTCAGGAAGAGAACCTTGTCGAAGAGATCGAATGCCTCCAGCCGGGGCTGGTGGATCGTCATGATGACGGTGCGACCGGCGGTGGCGAGCTCGCGGCACTGACGGATGAGCTCCATCGCCGACCTCGCGTCCAATCCGCTGGTCGGCTCGTCCAGGATCAGCAGCGACGGCTCTCCCAGCAGCTCCATGGCAACATTCAAGCGCTTGCGCTGGCCACCACTCAGCCCACGCCGCACCTCGTCTCCGACAATGGAGTCCCTGACCCGGCTCAGATCCAGTTGGCCCAAGACGGTGTCGATGCGGTCCGAAATCTCGGAATCGCTCACATCGGCGGGGAACTCGAGCTTGGCCTGATAGTGCAAGACCTCAGCCACGGTGAGAATTCGGTGCATTACGTCTTCTTGGGGGACGTAGCCGATGGCGCGCCGGAAGAGGGCGTAGTGACGGTACAGGCTAAGCCCGTCGATGAGGAGATCCCCGGAGCTTGGAGGCGTATAGCCGGCGACCGTCGTGAGTACCGAGGTCTTACCCGCCCCCGAAGGCCCCATGACCGCCACCATCTCGCCCGGCAGGATGGAGAAAGAAACGCGATCAACAACCGTTAGCGGGTCCTTGGGGTCCCCGACTTGACGAACCAGTTTCACGCCATCCAGGCGGACCCCGGTGACCTGCTGCGTACCGTCCAGATCCTCGGCAACACCTCTATCGCTCCCATCCAGATGGAGCCGATGGGGCCCGATGCGGAGGTCGTCGTCCAGCGTGATGTGGACCGCGGCACCGATGCGCTTCCCGTTGACCCGGGTCCCGTTCGTAGAGCCGAGATCCTCGACCTCGTAGCCGTTTGTCATTCGCGTAATGCGGGTGTGCCGCCGCGAGACGTTGGGGCTGTCAATCACGATGTCCGCGCTCATGTCCCGCCCCACGACCAAGGTCTCGCCCACTGCGAGTCCAATGGCACAACTGCTGATCGAACCGGCGGGAAAGTCTTGGGAGGAGCCGGGGCCCAGGTCAGAGGTCGGGCCCAACTGAGCCGGGGCATGATCGACCCCGAGAGCCTCGGGGCTCAGGGCCGAGACGATGGAGGTCGAGGCGGCAGCGCGACGGGTGCGGACCTGCAAGACCACATCGACCGCAGTCATGACCTGGTCGGCGACCCGGAAGGGCTGGCGCCAACCGATGCGGGCCCGCTTAATGCGACGGTTCTCCACGAAGGTGCCGTTGATCGAGTCCAAGTCTTCGAGGAGGAGGTGGCCCTCGCGCCGACTCAAGCTGAGGTGCTGCCCCGACACGGCCCGGCTATCGAGTACGACGTCGCAGACAGAATCCCGACCGATGACGATGGGGGCAAAAAACTCGGGCAGGTCGTCCTGGGTCAGCACGTCCTGCGGAACCATCGAGTCGAGCAAGGGCTCACTGTCGACGACAACCATCTGGAGGGCCAGATTCGCCCGAAACAGACCCTCGACCGGCTGCCCGTCCAGGGTAACGAGCTTTGCGTCATCGAGGACCTCGACCTCGACCTGTCCCTCTACCCGCCGCACCCGGATGCCCGGCGGGAGATCCACGGGCGCCTGATCGAAGGGGGTGGCAAATGTGCCCTCCTCCTCCTCCTCGCTGACCAGTATGTGCCACATGCCGGTGGCGAGAATTTCCTCTTCGTTCTCCTCCTCTGAATCGAGTGCGGTGGCGATGTAGTCCATCGAATCGAAGGCCAGACTTTGCCCCCCCGCTCCGGACGATCCCATCGGCCGGGGCTCGAGCGACGCCCGATCCAGAACCGGATCCGTCGAGGACAGAGCAGCATCTCTAACGATCGGAATGGTGCCGGAGTCCCTCGCTACACCGCCGCAGACCTCACAGAGCGCAGCTCCGTCTACGAGCCCAGCCCCGCAGTGAGGGCAGGTGCCGGCCTTGGTCATCGCCGCGCGCCTTTCCGGTCGGTCGACGGCTGTTCGCTCGGCTTAGAAGCTGTAAGCGATGGCAACCGCGAAGTCGGTGGAAGGCTGGTCGCTCTTGTAGACCAGAACCTGGAGCGCATACTCCCCCGTCTTGGTGGGCTCGACGTCCACGAAGGGCACAGCGTCCGGGCTCTTGTCGTTGGAGACGAGTTCGCCCGCGGCGTCGTAGAGACGCATGTCCAGATCCACGCCCTGGCCATCTGCACAGCCAAGGAGCAGGTAGGACATCCCCTTGTAGAGGGTAACGCGGTAGGTGACCGCCGTCTTATCATCGGCCTTGTAGGTGTCCCGACCACGAACCCGGTAGCCGCTCGCGATGGCGCCGCCCACCATGGGCTCGAGGCAGGCCTCGGCGGCCTCCGGATCGGCGTGGCTGTCGGAGATGGGCAGGAAGAAGGCAACACTCGCGAGGAGCGCTGCGGCAAGTGATATCGAGAGCTTGAGCTTCATGGTGCGCTGCCTTCCCTAGAACCGGGCCAGGATGTTGCCGGTGTGAACCGCCACCTGGCGGACGTCTTCGTTGGCGAGCTCCGGCTTGCTGGCCAGAACCTGCATGGCCTCCATCTCCTTGATGACGGCCACCACGTCGGGATCACCGGCACGCGCCGGATCGCTGTCCTTCAAGAAGTTGAGGAAGTGGGCCAGGACCGTGGGCTGGCGCAACAGGGCTGCCGAATCGCCAGCGAGGCCTGCGTTGCCAATCGCCGTACTGAGGAGGTGGGCGCCCTGCACCCAACCGCCAGCCTCGACCAAGGTGGCCACGTTGGCATCGGCGTTCTCGCGGAGCTCCTCGCGCACCTTCTCGGCCAAGAGGTCGAGGGAGGGGCCAAGCTCCTTCACCTTCGTGTCGCCCGACCCGAAGGAGCCCAAGACCTTGTCGATCTCGGCGACGAGCGATTGCGGCGCTTGCAGCGCGACAAGGGCGGCGCGCGCCCTCTTCATGCGGTTGAGCAGCGTGGCCTTTTCGCCCTCCTGAACGCTCATCAAGAGGTTGCTCAGCCGGACCCCGGTCTCCAGAGCGATGATGGTCCGCTGCTTGCCATCGAGCGACCGGTCCTCGTCCGTGACGAGGGACTTCAGATCGATCTCGACCTTACCGGCCTTCAGAGCGGCCTGAAACTCGGTGGGGGCAGGAACGAACATTGCGGTCCGCGCCTCGTTTCGTACCGCCTCCATGTCGATCTTCGACGGGGGAGCTTCTGCGCCGGCGGCGACGGGGGAGGCGGGGGAGGCGGGGGCCTCTGCGGCCACCCCTTCGGCGCCCGCAGCGGGCTCGGCCGGTGCCGAAGCGCTGTCTTCAGTGCTTGAGCAGCCCAACAGTAGGAAGCCGGACAGCGTGGAGGCGAGGATCGCTTGGGTAATGCGCTCGACTTGCATGGATGTTTCCTGAGTTGATCGGAGACGCCTCCCTAAGAGGCGAGATGCTCATGCTGCCCCAAAGGATGGGGCCTTTCAAGGCGGGGACCCGGGTTCTAGCCCTGCACTCGCCAACCCGGGCTTTTCTCGCTCGACAAAAGGGGCTAGATCAGGAGCCGCACATGGCCGCCCCCCTCCCCCACTCCAAACCACCTGCAGATGGACTGCTGCCCGAGGGCAAACGCGGCCCTGGGCTACATCTTCGAGCTGGAACGGCTCGGGACCGTCGTGCGATCGTCGAGCTTGGAAGCAGTCTATTTGCTCCCTTCGGGGAGTACCGTCAGGCCCTCAACGGCTGGCTCCGCAGCGCAGGAATTACGACCCTCGTGGCCGAAGATTCCCGGGGTGAGTTGCTTGGCTTCTCGATACTCACCGTCTTTCGGGAGGGCACGAGCTACCACAGCTACCTCCTGGGCATTGGGGTACACCGCAGCGTCCAACGTCGTGGAACGGGGTTCCTCCTGCTGGAGGCGACCATCGCCGAGGCGATGCGCATAGGACGCCGGTGGGGGGTCGAGGAGCTGCGTCTGACGGTGGCTGAGTCCAACGTCGCCGCACAAGCCCTCTTCGCCCGCAGCGGCTTCGCAGCCCAAGCCGGCAGCACGGCCCACTACGGTTCAGGCCAACAAGCCATGACCTGGATTCGACCACTCGCGGCGAAAGAAGACTAAGCGATGACCGCATGGACGGTTCTGAATCACGGGGACCTTGAGGAACTGGATGTGGGCCTCTGGCGGGTCGAGGGCACCGTCCCGAAGCAGCCGCTGGGTCGCTCCATGGTCGTAGTTCGCTGCGCTGACGGCGGGCTGCTCATCCACAACCCCATCTGCCTAAACGAGGCGGGGATGGAGCAACTGGACGCTCTGGGCCCCGTGCGGTGGATCGTCGTCCCCTGCGGACTTCACCGACTGGACCCTCCCTCCTACAAGGAGCGCTACCCCGCTGCGCAGGTTCTCTGTCCTGCCGGCGCCCGAGAACGGATCCAGGCCAAGGTCGCAGTCGACGGTCTCTGCGCCGATTTCCCGAACGACCCCTCGATCTGCCTGGAACCCCTTCGGGGGACCGCCTCGGCCGAGTTGGTGATGTGGGTTCAGCGCAACGACCAAACGACGGTAGTTCTGGCGGACGCGGTCTTCAATCTCCCGCACCAACCGGGCCTTTCCGGGCTTGTGACCCGCTGGCTCGGCTCCTCGGGCGGTCCCCGCGTGACCCGCCTGGCTCGATGGATCCTGATCAAGGACGCCCCGGCTCTCGCGACCCATCTGCACGAGTTGGCCGATCTGCCCGGCCTGACCCGCGTTGTCGTCGCTCACAGAGACATGATCACTGAAGCCCCAAGCGCCACCCTTCATCAAGTCGCAAGCAGCATCTAGCCGGAGGCGGAGACGTGTTCTCGACGACCACCCACGCCGCACTCGTCTTGCTCGGCGTCCTCGGCCTGGCCGCTATGGCCTTTGCCTTTCGGCGCAAACAAACCTGGCCCACGGTCTTCCTCTACGTCGTGCCTCTGGCCTGGAGCATCACTGCCTGCGACTTCGCCCTCGGGCAACTGGCCGGGTCCTTCCCCACTTGGGCTATGGACGGGGAGCCCCTCGACTGGCTTCGCTTCGGCGTAGGCGTCGTCCTGCTCCTGGTTCCGATCGAGCTTGCCTTCCAGAGCTTGCTGGTCTGGTACTGCGGTGCTGGTGCCCAGAACCTGCAGACCGAAGACTCCGGTTCAGAGGGGATCTCCTCTGTCGACCAGGCGGCGGCTTCTGGCATCCAGGGCCAGGACTAAGCCCCTATGGCCAAGCGGCCCCGTCCCGCTCCGCGCGTGCAGCTGACCAAGGGGGCCGCCCAGGGCGTCCTAGGAGGCCATCCTTGGGTATGGACGGACGGACTGGCCGAAGGAGGAGACGGACTCTGCGCCGGGGACGAGGTCGAGCTCCTCGATGTCCTGGGCGCCGTCATCGCCCGGGGTCTGGCCGAGGGAGTCCTGCGACCCGGCGCGCCGGCTGTACGGGTCCTCACCCGGGACCTTCGGGACCCGCCCGTGCCCAAGCTGCTATTCCGACGCATCGCCGCCGCCCGCCGCCTCCGGGAGCGCCTCTTACCCCCCGAGACCACAGGCTTTCGCCTGCTCCACGGCGAGGGCGACCAGCTGCCGGGGCTCGTAGTGGACCGCTACGCCACAACCCTCGTCGTACGCCCCGACACCGAGGCCTGGCGCCCCTATCGTCGCGCAATCGTCGAGGCGCTGCGGGCCGAAGGAGGGACAGGAATTCGCTCGATCGTCGCACGGGAGAGAAATGCCGGGGGCCCCGAACTCCTGTGGGGAGAGGAACCGCCCGAGACCGACGTCTTTTCCGAGGCGGGCCGCCGCTACTTGGTCCGGCCGGGGCGGGGGCAGAAGACTGGTTTCTTCCTCGACCAGCGTCCCAACCGGACGCGGGTCCAGGAGTGGACCCAACCGGGGGATCGCGTCCTCAACCTCTTCAGCTACACCGGTGGATTCTCGGTAGCGGCCGCCCTCGGCGGTGCGGCTTCAGTTGCTTCGGTCGACCTCTCGACCTCCATCCTCGACGACTGCCGTCGACAGTTCGAGCTCAACGGACTGGACCCCAGCCCCCACCGCTTTGTCGCCGAAGATATCTTCGCCTGGCTGCCGAACTGGGCAAAGCGGGAGAGCAAGGGAGCCTTCGATCTGGTGATCTGCGACCCGCCGGCCCTCGCCAAGCGCAAGAGCGATGTCAACAAGGCGCGCGCCGCCTACCGGCGCCTGCACGAAGGTCTGGCCCCGGCCGTCGCTCGCGGGGGCCTGCTCCTAACCGCCTCTTGCACGGCCCGCCTCGGACCCGAGGACCTACTGGAAGACGCACGGGCGGGCCTGCGCGCTGGGGGTCGAGGGCTTAGCCGCGTACTGGGTAGCTGGGGCGCTGGCCTCGACCACCCAGTGGCCCCGGCCTTCCCCCAAGGAAATTACCTGAGCTGCCTGCTCTTGGCCTTGGACTAGCGGAACCGAGCGGGTCCCATCCAGAAGGCATACTGAGCCGACCAGTGGGCTGCTAGGCTCGTTCGATGATCCGGCCTGCACTCGAGCATCCCGACGATCTGCGCCGGCTCCTCCTACAGCGTCCGGCTCGGGACTTGGGGGCCGACCAGAACGACGTGCACCATGCCGCAGTGGCGGTGGTGTTTCGGAGGGGGACCGACGACCTGGAGATCCTGTTCATTCGGCGCTCTGAGCATGAACTGGACCCCTGGTCAGGTCAGATCGCCTTTCCCGGCGGGCGGAAGGACGAAGCCGACGCCGATCTGGTTGCGACAGCCCGGCGGGAGACCGAAGAGGAGCTGGGGCTGAAGCTCGGCGCGGGAACCCCCTCGATTCTGATCGGAAAGTTGGACCAGCTTCAGGCCCGGGTTCGGGCCAAGAAACTCCAACTCATCATCCACCCCATAGCCTGGATGTGGACCGAAGCAGAGGCTCCAGTGCTCGCCCCCAGCGACGACGAGGTCGCAGAGGCCTTCTGGGTTCCGATCAACGTACTGGCGAACGGGCAACGCCGCGGAGGCTTCGAAGACACCTACAGCGGAACGCGCTTTTTCTTTCCCACGATCGACTTCGGGACCCAGGGACGCCTCTGGGGCCTGACCCTTCGCATGGTGGGGGAGATCCTCGTTCGTCTCGGTCGCATCGAGGACGTCGACACGATGTCCCTACCGAGGGCCCTGAGCTAAGGGCTGAAAGGTCCTTGGACAACGCGGCACCGTGGGCTACCTTCGGCGGCCATGCTGGCGACAAAACGCATCACAGCCCTGGAGAAGAAACTCCTTCACCGCGTGGGGCGAGCCATCCAGTGCTTCGGCCTCATTCAGGATGGCGACCGCATCCTCGTTGCCCTGAGCGGGGGCAAGGACTCCTACGCGCTCTTGAGCCTCCTGGACCGCCTGCGGGAGCGGGCACCCGTGCACTTTGAGCTCCTACCCTGGCATCTGGACCAAGTGCAGCCGGGCTACGACGGGAGGCCGCTCGAAGAGTGGCTCAAGACCCGCGGCGGGCCCTACTTCATCGCACGCCAGGACACCTACTCGGTCGTCGTCGACAAGATCCCTGAAGGGAAGACCTACTGCAGCCTCTGCAGCCGCTTGCGCCGAGGCATCCTCTACAAGGCGGCCCAAGAACACGGCTGCACGAAAATAGCGCTCGGCCACCACGGGGACGACGCGATCGAGACCCTGCTCCTGAACCTGCTCTTCACCGGCCAGCTCAAGGCGATGCCGCCTTGGCTCCGCTCGGACGACGGCAAGAACACCGTGATCCGACCGCTCATCTCCTGCTACGAGAAGGAACTGGTCGCCTACGCGGCGGAGCGGGCCTTCCCGATCCTCCCCTGCAACCTCTGCGGCAGCCAGCCAAACCTCGAGCGCCAGAACATGAAGGCCCTCATCGGCGAACTCGAAGGTCGGTATCCGAAGGTTCGAGGATCCATGCTCTCCGCGTTGGGGCGCATCCGCGCAACCCATCTCATGGACACCGAACTGTGGCAGGAGTTGGCCATCGGGCCCGAGGATTTGGTTTCGGGCCAGACAGGCCGCCACCGACTGCAGGTCGCGGGGTAAATTGGTCCTGCGGGGGTCTGCTGGCAGACCCCGGTGCAGAACCTCGATGCCTGTCTTCGCCCTAGCGGAAGAACACGTCTTCCCCGACCCCACACTGGCCGACTCCAGCGGCCTGCTCGCAATCGGCGGCGATCTCCACCCCCGACGTCTCCTCCTTGCCTACTCTTGCGGGAT
>CAZQTQ010000019.1:0-21274 GCA_964596025.1 uncultured Rickettsiales bacterium | reverse complement strand
ATACCCGGCCGAAAAGTTCTTCCGCGACAGTAAGATTGGGAAGATCTACGAGGGAACCTCGAACATGCAACTGAGCACCATCGCAAAGGCGATCTTGCGCTAGGAAATGGGCCGGACGATCGCCAGAAGAGGTGTGGGCAAGCTGGCTTCGGGCCTCGGCCACGCGATCCTAGTCCTCGGTGCCGTTGGCTGCGGCATGGGCCGTACCGGTGCCTTGGACGAAGCCCCCATCTCCGAAACTGGCGTCGCCGCCGTAATGACCGGCCTGCCGATGACGTTGGGGGTCCTGACCGAACTCAGCTGGGTCCTGGCGGAGCCCGACGCTCAAAGCACGTGCCCCGCCGTCCAGGAAGAGGGCGACCAGGTATTGATCGACTTCGGACTCGCCTGCACCCCCGACACCGAACTGAGCCAGGCCCCGCTGTCCGGTAGCGCAGCAATCACCATTCCGGCCGACTCCAGCCTCGCGTTCGGCAACCTCATCGACTTGGGCTACGAGGGCACGCCAATCTCCGGCACGCTTACCGGCGACATCGTTCGTTCGGGCACCACCCTGCGGGCGGACCTCACCGCCGACGACATCAGTTGGAACAGCGGGACCGACGTTGCCCTTTCCGGCCTGTTTGAAATCGACCACACTCCCGACGGAACGAGCCTCCGTCTCTCGGGGGGCTCCTTTGCCTACACCGAGTCCGCCGTCTACCAGGTGTGGACAGAGGACGTATTCGTCACCCCAGGCAGCTTTTCGGGCTGCTACCTCGCCCAGGAGGGCACGGTGAACATCCTCCGCGAGACCGAATCCGCCACCTGGACCTACACCAACGAGGCGGCCGAGAATGGAGGCCTGCGTGTCTCGTTTAGCGACCGGGATGCCGAAGATCTCACTCCCTGCCAGCAGTAATGCAGAGTTCCCAAGGAAGTCAGTTCATGAAGACGCAGGCCCTGAGTTGTGCCGCCGCTCTCTTCCTGTTCGCCCTGCTTGCGCCCTCCGCCCACGCACAGACCGGCGGCCCCAACACCTTTGGCTACGAGTACGAGATGCTCGGAGCCAACGACTACGTCAGCGCCGCTTCGGCCGGCGCCACCATGCTGGGGCTGAGCGACGAGGACATCGAGACAGTCACACTTCCCTGGAGCTTCTCCTATTACGGAACCGACTACAGCAGCGTCTACGTCGGAGACAACGGGGGCGTCCGATTCAGCTCGGGCACGGTCGGACTTGACCAGTACTCTTGCCTCGCAGGCACCTCCCTCGATGTCTCCCCCGACCTTGCCATCTACTGGGCCGACCTCGACCCCATGGGCAACTTCGGCAACGTAAATGCCGGGATCTACACCTGGCACGACGAGACGGGCGGAAACGACCGCTTCATCATCTCGTGGGAGGACGTACCCACCTACTCGATCTTCGGCCTCTCGACCCAAGGTGCGACGTTTCAGATTCACCTCCACGCCGACGGTGCCATCGAGTACCACTACGAGGATCTGACCTTCGACCTGTCGACAGACAACGACGCAGCCACCGCGACGATCGGCATCCAGAACGCCTCTGGGACCGGCGGCTTTGACGAACTGGAGTTCTCCTGCCAGGCGACTCAGCTCGCCTTGGTCGGCGATGCCCTGTCCTTTGTCACCTGCCCGGATGAGGACGAAGACGGCTTCGAAGACGCCTCCTGCGGTGGTGAGGACTGCGATGACACCGACGCCACCATCAACCCCGACGCCTTCGAACTCTGCGACAGCGGGGTCGACAACGACTGCGACCCAACAACGGACGAAACGACTGTCGACGCCGACTCGGACGGCGAAGCCCCCTGCGATGGAGACTGCGACGACAGCGACCCCAACAACTTCGGCTCCAACAGCGAGGTCTGCGACGGCGCGGACAACAACTGCAACTCCTTGGCGGACTTCGACGGCGACGGCGAGGTCGACGGCGACTCCGACGGCGCTCTGAGCTGCGAGGACTGCGACGACGACGACGACACGTCCTTCCCAACCAACGTCGAGGTCTGCGACGTCGACGACGTCGACAACGACTGCAACGCAGCCACCAACAACGCCTCAGACCTGGACGAAGACGGCTACACAACCTGCGACACATTCGACGACTGCGACGACGACAACGCCACCGTATATCCCGGCGCCACCGAACTCTGTGACGGCGTCGACACCGACTGCAACGGCAGCGCCGACGCCGACACAGCGGGCGAAGTGGACGGGGACGGAGACGGCTCGCTCAGCTGCGAAGATTGCGAAGACGACGAAGCGGCCAACTACCCTGGCGGAGCCGAGGTCTGCGACGGCATCGACAACGACTGCGGGCAGGACGTCGACGAAGACTTCGACGCCGACACGGATGGCGTCGCCACCTGCGGAGCCGACGGTGAGATCGGCACCGACGACGACGACTGCAACGACGCCGAGGGCAGCATCTACCCGGGTGCCACCGAGCTATGTGACGGCGTCGACCAAGATTGCGACGGACTCGACGACGGCCAGGATGTCGACACCGGGACCGGAACACCCACCGGAGCCTCCGCCGCAAGCGACCTCGCCCTCGACCTGTCCATCGGGATGGGGGCCACCATCACCTCGACCCTCGAGATAACCGGCACCACGACCCCCATCACCGACGTGAACCTCGGCTTCGACATCACACATGGCAACAGCCTAGGCCTCAACGTAAAGGTGACCAGTCCACAGGGCACCACCGTTTCCATCCACGGCGCGAACTTCCTGAACACGGGAAGCAACTTCACCGACACCGTGATCGACGACGAATCCAGCACTTCGCTGGCGACCGCCTCGCCCCCCTTTACAGGCACGTTCTCACCGGCAAGCCCTCTCTCCGCGCTCGACGGCGAGACCGCTCTCGGCACCTGGACCCTGACCGTCGAGGACGCGTACTTCTGGTTTGAGGCCGGAGCTCTCAACCACTGGGACCTCGACATCACCGTCCAGTCACCCGACGACCTCGACCTAGACGGCTGGGTCAACAGCTGCGAGGACTACGGTGACTGCGATGACACCGCTGCCGACATCTACCCAGGCGCTCCTGAGATCTGCGGCGACGGAATCGATCAGGACTGCGACGAAATCGATCAGACCGGCGACGAGGACGGGGACACCTACATCGACGAGGACTGCGGCGGAGACGACTGCGACGACACCGACGCAGAGGTCAATCCCAGTGTCGATGAGGACGCCGACGGGTCCAACTTCTGCCTGGATTGCGACGACGAGAACGGCAACCTGTTCCCAGGGAACCTGGAGACCTGCGGGGACGACGTCGACCAAGACTGCGACGGCGAAGACCTCGAGGCCGACGAAGATGGCGACGGCTTCGACAACGAGGATTGCGTCGGCGGGACGGACTGCGACGACACAAACGCCCTCATCAACCCCGACCGCGATGGAGACAGCGACGGCTACCACGTCTGTGAGGACTGCAACGACAACCTGGCCACGATCAATCCCGGCCAGGAAGAGATCTGCGACGACACCTACGACAACGACTGCGACGGAGCAGCTGACAACGTGGACGAGGACGGCGACGGCTACAGCGGCTGCACCGACGACTGCGACGACACCGATGCAGCGATCAACCCCAGTGTGGACGTAGATGGAGACGGCGCCGACATGTGCGTTGACTGCGACGACGCAGATGACACGCGCTACCCCGACGCGACCGAGATCTGCGACGACGGCATTGATCAGGACTGCAACGGCGTCGACAAGCCCGGCGACGCAGACGGGGACACCTACATCGACGAGGAAGTCTGCGGCGGCGACTACTGAGATGACGACGAGGAGACCGCCTTTCCGGGGAATCCGGAGATCTGCGACGGCATCGACAACGACTGCGACGGGATCGACGACAACGCGGCGGACGGCGACGGCGACGGCACCGGAGCCTGCGACGACTGCGACGACAACGATCCGAACACCTACCCCGACGCCACCGAGGCATGCGACGGCATCGACAACAACTGCGACGAAGAGATCGATGAAGGCGTGATTCACGACAACGACGAGGACAGCTACGACCGAATTGCTTGCGGCGGCGACGACTGCGACGACTCCGATGCCGACACCCACCCCGGCGCCATCGAGGACTGCGCGGACACCGCCGACAACAACTGCGACGGCCTGGCAGACAACGACGACCCTCTGTGCCGCTTCGACCGAAGCGGCTGCTCCTGTAGCTCCAGCGGGGCGGGCGGGACCGGTGGCCCGGGGGGCGGCGCAGCCGCGATCGTGGGAATGCTCCTGGGAGCGGGGCTGGGCCGACGGAGGCGATGGCGCGCTTAGCCAAAGCCGTCGCGTTTGCGGCCGCGCTGTTCCTGGGCCCCACCGGCCTCGGAGCGGCTCCGTTCGATTGTGTCGACGACGACGGCGACGGCTACACCGCCTCATCCTGCGGCGGAAGCGACTGCGACGACGGCAACGACCAGGTCTACCCCACAGCCCCAGAATCCTGCGACGGTACCGACGAGGACTGCGACGGCGTCGAGGACGGCCAAGACGCCAGCATCGGGGGCACCGCCACCCCCCCCCAGACCTTCGCGACCACCACCTTTGTCCAAATCCCAGATCTAAGCAGCACCTCGGACAGTCAGACTCTGAGCGGGCTGACCGGAGTCGTCCTCGACCTCAACCTGACCTTCGAGGTGATCAAAGACCTCGTCTACGACCTAGAAGTCACGCTGAGTTCCCCCTCGGGCACCAGCGTCGTTCTTCTCTCAGGGGTCGGCACCGGCGGCGGCGCCAACTTCGACGACACCGTCCTCGACGACGAAGCGAGCACACCCATCGCCTCGGGCAGCCCCCCCTTTGCCGACACATTCATTCCGCAAAACCCTCTCTCTTCCTTCGACGGAGAAGATCCAAATGGCGACTGGACCCTGAGCATCGCCGACATTCAGTTCAACGGCGGGCTCTCGATCTTCAACGACTGGAGCCTGGAGCTGACCCTGCTCGAACCCGAGGACAGCGACGGAGACGGCTGGATCGACAACTGCCCCGACTTCGGAGACTGCAACGCCGCCGACGCCAGCATCTTCCCCGGAGCGCCCGAGATCTGCAGCGACGGGGTGGACCAGGACTGCGATGGGACCGACACCGACGGCGACCTCGACGGAGACGGTGCAATCGACGTCGACTGCGGAGGAACCGACTGCGACGACGAGGATCCCGTCGTCCCCGCCCTCGACGCCGATGGCGACGGGAGCAACGCCTGCCTCGACTGCGACGACGGCAATGACGATCGCTTTCCGGGGAACACCGAAGTGTGCGATGACGGCGTCGATCAGGACTGCGACGAGGTCGACGAAGGCACCGACGACGACAGCGACGGCTCCATCGACGCGCTGTGCGGGGGCGATGACTGCGATGACAGCCAGGCGGCCCTCAGCCCCCTTGTCGACGCCGACGGCGACAATTCCCACGCCTGCGAAGACTGCGACGACAACGAAGAACTCGAGAGCCCCGCCTTCGTCGAGATCTGCGACGGCCTCGACAACGACTGCGACGGGACCAACGACAACGTCGATGCCGACGGGGACGGCGAGAGCCCCACCGACTGCGGCGGAACCGACTGCGACGACACGGACGCCGATCTCAACACGGCTACCGACTGGGACGCCGACGGCACGCAGGCTTGCGAGGACTGCGACGACCGCAACGAGCTGGCCTACCCCGGCGCCACCGAATACTGCACTGGCGTCGATCTCGACTGCGACGGCGAGTCCTACATCGTCGACGTCGACGAAGACGGGCACTTCAGCACAAGCTGCGGAGGGACCGACTGCGACGACGGGGAAGCGAGCGTCAATCCGGACGCCGACGAAGTGTGCAGCGGGGTTGACGACAACTGCGACGGGGTCCTGCTTGGCGATCCCGGCGACGAGGAAGACTGGGACTTAGATGGCTTCTTCCCCTGCAATGGCGACTGCAACGACCAGGAGTCGGCCATTTTTCCGGGCGCGCTCGAAATCTGCGACGACATCGACAACGACTGCAACAGCCTGATCGACGACAGTGCCCAGGGCGACTTCGACGGCGACGGCGTCGACGACGTGCGCTGCGAGGGTGGCGACTGCGATGACGGCAACCCCAACATCTACTGGGGCGCTCCCGAAGACTGCGACAACGGAATCGACGACGACTGCGACGGAGCCATCGACTCCGAGGACATCAGCTGCGCGGGTGGGGGCTGCACTTGCAGTGCCCTGCCGACCGGCGTGTCCCCTGCGGGCGCGATCTTGGGCCTCCTCTTGGGGATCTCAGCCCTTCCGCGCCGAAAACGTCCGAGCGTCTCCACTCGAACGAGCCGACCATGACCCGGGTACTCTTTGTCTGCCTCGGCAACATCTGTCGATCTCCCCTTGCGCACGGTCTCCTTCGCGATCGAATTGAGCGCCGCGGCTTGGGCGCGCAGCTGTCCGTGGACTCCTGCGGGACCTCGGCCTACCACAACGGCGAGCCGCCAGACCCCAACATGATTCGAGTGGCCCAACTCCACGGCGTGGATCTAAGCCCCCTGCGCTCCCGCCGGCTCGTTGACGCCGATTTCTTCGAGTTCGACCTGCTGGTGGCCATGGATCGCAGCAACGAGAGCAACATCCATGCCCGTAAGCTGCCGAACAGCGAAGCCCGAGTCGTGCGCTTCATGCCCTTCGTGCCCAACGCCCCCAGCCCGGACGTCCCCGATCCCTACTGGGGCGGAGTGGACGGCTTCGAGCAGGTCTTCCAGCTCATCGACTCGGGCATGGACTCGATGATGGACTTTGCCCTCGAGCTGGACGCTGCCCTGAACTCGTGACCCAGGACGTCCTCCGCGACCTCGGCCACGACCCCGAGCTCTGCACGCTCCACCCGGTAGCCGGTGGCGACATCCACCAGGCCTTTCGCGTCGAGCCCAGAGGCGGGACCCCGTTCTTCTTGAAGACCAACCCGCGCCCCCTCGATGCCATCTTCGACAAAGAAGGCCGCGGGCTGGAAGCCCTGCGCAGTGCAGCAAGTACCTCCGGCCTGCTCCGCATTCCCCAGGTACTGCACTGCGGGACCCGGTACTTGGTGCTGGAGTGGATCGAGCCCGGGAGAACCGGGACCCAGACGGCGGAGGACTTAGGCCGCGGGCTCGCAGAGCTCCACCGCAACCATGCGACCCACTACGGCTGGGACGAGAGCAACTGGATCGGCACCCTCGTCCAGAAGAACGACCGCTGCCCGGCAGAGGATGGGCCAGCACCCTTCTTTGGGCGCTTGCGGCTCTTGGTCCAAGCCGAGATCGGACAGGACCGATTGCCTCGGTCCCTGGTCCGCAACTTGGAGGCCTTGGTCCCTCGCCTCCCCGACCTGCTGCCGGGCCCCGACAAGGAGCAGCCAGCCCTGCTCCACGGTGACCTCTGGGGGGGCAACTGGATGGCGGATAGCGCGGGCCAACCCGTCCTGTTCGACCCCGCCGTCTACTACGGCTGCCGAGAGGCCGAGTTGGCCTTTACGCGGATGTTTGGGGGCTTTTCCGCACGCTTTTACGCGGCCTACGACGAGGCCTATCCCCTGCTCTCGGACTGGGAGGGCCGCGTCGACCTCTGGAACCTCTATCCGCTGCTGGTCCACGCCAACCTCTTTGGCGGGGGCTACGTGGACCAAGCCCAGCGCGTCGTCCAGCGCTACGTCCCCAGTTAGCCCTTCTGCTCCACCCACCTCAAAGAGGGACCTCCGCCCGCCTGCTCCCGGCCAGGAACCGGTAACGGGGCTCTTGCCCCATCGGGCGCACGGCCCCCTTAGGCCCCCAGATAGCGGGCGCTCTGCGGCGCATCGAAGAGGGCGCGGGCGAGCATCACGAGGCCTGCATCCAGGGGGAGATCCGTATTCATCGCCGCCTCGGGGAAGACCGCCTCCAGTGTGGCGATACGGGGCGGAGCACTCCGCCGCAGATGGGCCAGGTACACCGTCGGGCCCTCCCGCCACACCACCGAACTAAGCGCTCCCTCCGGAATCCAGCGGGACAAGCGAACCAGCAGGGAACGCCAGGCATCGGGCTCCTTGCCTACTCCATCGGCGTCGACGAAGAGCCCCCCCCCCTCCTCCTGGGACCGGACCACGTGGCTGAGCCCCGCATCTTCGACCGCAGAGTCCAGGCTCGCTGCATCCACCCCCGGCACCGCCAGCGGAACCGAATCGACCGGAAGATGAACGTCACCGGGCAGAGAGTTCGCTCCCACCGGCTGCCCGTCGCTCCAGGTGCCCCGCCAGGTCCCCACCAGCTCGGCCTCGGCGATGGGGCTGAACAACCACACCCGCCGAGGCCCGATATGGGCCGCTGGATCGAGTACGAGAGCCACACTGGCGTCCGGACCAAACAGCGGCAAATACTGAACCAGCGTGTAGTAAACGACCCCCGCGTGAGTCCGCTGGGCGGGCACCTGGGCACGCCCGACCCCGACCTCGATCAGAAGCGTCAAGACTGACGACTGCCCATCCTTCGTATGAATCCGCGGCGCCTCCTCCAACTCGGCATCGCTGCGCGCCAAGATCAGATCCGACTGCCCAGCAACGGCCGCCTCGATCGTCGCCTCGGGCGCAATGACAAAGCCACGGACGACCGTTTCAGCCAGGTGTTCGTCCCGGCGGCTGAGGTGGGTCAGGACCGTGCAGTCACAACGGACGCCCTGTTGAACCAGCCAGGCAACTATCTGACCCCACGGAGCCCCGCGCTCCATGGCCCAGACCCAGGTACCTCGCCAGGTGTGGTCGCAACCATCGCGCTGCACCGGTCCGGCCAGGTGCTGGTAGAGCTCTAAGCGCTGGAGGACCTCCAGCTCCAGGGGCGCTCCCGCCTCCTCGTCGGGCAACTGCGGGATGATTCCGTGGCGAAGAAGGTGCAGAATGGGCTCCGAGCGGGTCGGATCGACCTCGAAGGCCTTCGCATAGGCGTCCTTAGCCTGGTCGATCTTGTCCACCTGCTCCAGAGACCAGCCGAGGTTGTTGTGCAGCTCGGCCGGGGCACCCGGCAGCGAGGCGCCCTGGCGACCGTGGGCGATCGCCCGGTCCCAGTCCTGGAGGTGAATCGCCACCAGCGCCAATCCCAAGTGGCCCCGGGAATCCAGGGGGGACAACGCTATCGCTTCGGCAAAGGCCTCCTCGGCTGCTTCCCAGTCCTCGCGCGAGAGGGCATCGCTGGCCCGGATTAGGGAGGGATTGGCACGTTCGGGATCGACAGGCTCGGAGGCCTCCTGGCTCGGAAGGCCCTCAGGCTTTCCCGCTCCACGGCCCGTACTGTGACCATTGCCGTTGCCGTCATCCGAGCCGCCAGGTGGCGCAGACGGATCCTGTGGATCCTCCGGATCGCTGCTCATGGAGCGCTCCCTTGCTGGGCGCTGCGCGCTCCTCCTAGGTGAGGGTAGCCGAGGCCCAAGCCGCGTCGATCATATCCGTGGCGGTGCCCCTTTCCCAACGGGCGGCCCCGGATGCTGCCTTGACCGGCACCGGCGCTCCATCGACTTGGAAGGCGGCGCCATCGAGAAGACTAACGACGCGGTGGGCAAGAAGAGCCAGAAGCTTTGGATCAACCCCACGGATCAGCAGCGAGAATGCATCGAGGCGGCTGCGCCCTACCTGGGACGCTTCCCGGAAGACGAGGCGCAGGGCTTCACCGATCCGGTCGCAGAGTTCTTCGCGGGCTTCATCACCAAGAAGCCAGCCGAGAGCCTCCCAATCGGTCAGGACGACGCAGACCACACCAACGGACAGGCCCGGCAACTCGGCGCTCGGAGCTTCGTCCACGATCTTCGCCTCGGCGACCGCACGGCGCACCGCCATCTCGAACTGGGCCCTCCCAAGGACCTCCCCCTCGGCATCGAGAAGCACGGTGTCGGGATCGAAGCCCGCGTTCATGCCAAGCGCCCAGTCCGGTCCCGTCAAGTCCTCGTAGAGGCGCGAGAGGCTGTTCGTGTCCATATTTCCAGCCTCCACAGCCGCCTGTCTCGGGGCAAGAGTCGCGCCGTCCCATCGACACTCGGTCCTGCTGCGCATCGCCGCGAACCGTGTTTCATTTATCGGCCAGATTGGGGTCCCTCTTGAGAGAAAAAGTCCATCCCTGCAGCAAGGGCTCGCAAGACGGTCCACACCGCCTCGGCGTCCTCGGGCTTCTCGAGTCGCACCCAGGCAACACGCGTCTCGCCACTGCGGTGGATGGGGAGAACCCCTCCGTTCTGAATCGCTGTCTCCAGGGGCGGCGCCATCCACAGGTCGAGGGAGCCGCATCCCAGGGCAAGGGCTCCGGCCAACTGGGGCAACTCCAGCGCCCGCTCGAGCGAGTCGAAGGCATCGGGGATGTCCGAAAGAAGGACGCAAGGACGCAGGGGCAGGCTCCTCCGCTCCAGATCGAGGCGCAGGAGTGGCAGGTCAATGGCAGGGCCCGGCCACGGCCCGTAGCAAAAGGGGGGCTCTACACAAAAGAGGCCATGAGGCAGAAGACTGGGAATGGGCAACTGGGACAAGAGCCCGACGGTAGCAAGGACGGTGTATCGTTTGGATCCTCTCGGGAGTGCGGCGTGCGCCAAAAAGGAAACCAAGACTCCAAAGAAGTCATTCGGGCCCTCGACGAGATCATTCGTCGAGCCTCCGAGGCGCGGGCATCGGACATCCACTTGGAGCCCAAGAGCGACCGGCTGCGGATCCGCTTTCGGATCGATGGGGTCATGGTCGATCAAGGCACAATGGCCTGGGACCAAGCGAGCCCCATCGTCTCGCGGGTCAAGGTCTTGTCCCGGATGGACATCGCCGAACGGCGCCTTCCTCAGGACGGAACCTTCGAGTCCGATGTGTCCTCGAACCAAACGGTCTCCTTGCGGGCCTCGACCTTCCCCTGCGTCGACGGGGAGAAGGCCGTATTGCGGATCCTTCGAGGCGGAGACCTCATTCCCCTCAACAGCCTGGGCTTTGGGCAGGGGCAGCGTGACACCGTCCAAGCGCTGGCCGCCCACAACGGCGGCTTGCTGCTGGTGACCGGACCAACGGGTGCCGGCAAGACATCCACGCTCTACGCCATCCTGAACGAGCTCGATACCGAGCGGCTCAACGTCGTGACTCTGGAAGATCCCATCGAGGTCCCGCTCGATGCGGTCACCCAAGGCCAGGTGAACCGACGGGCTGGCTTCGACTTCACCTCGGGACTCCGGTCAATTCTTCGGCAGGATCCCGACGTAATCCTCGTTGGCGAGATGCGCGACCGGGAGACGGCAGCCATTGCGGTGCAGGCCAGCCTGACTGGCCACCTCGTCCTCTCGACGATGCACACGAACTCCACCATCGACACCATCACTCGACTGATCGACCTCGGCGTCGAGCCCTACATCGTGGCCCAGGCCCTCCTCGGCGTCATCGCCCAGCGTCTGGTGCGCTTGATCTGCGAGCGATGCAGGGAGTCCTACACAACCAAAGAGGACATGAGCCGCGAGTGGGGCTATCCGGTTCCCGTTGGAACGACTCTCTACCGCCCCAAGGGCTGCCCGAACTGCCTGGAGACCGGCTACAAGGGACGTCGGGGCATCTACGAAGTGGTCGCGGTCAACGACAAACTGCGCCACCTCGTCAAGGCCAAGGCAGACCCGCCGGCCTACAAGGCCATCTTTCGCGAGATGGGGCTCCCAAGCCTGCGGCAAATCGGCATGCGCCAGGCGGTCAAGGGGCGCACCTCCGTTGATGAGATTCTGCGGATCACCTAAGACTCAAGGGGGGCTGCAACGGTGATGAAGGCGCTCTCCAGCGCCGCCGGCCTTGCCGCCCTCGGCCTGCTTGGAAGCTGCGTCAGTGGAACCGAAGGCAACGGCGGCTCTGGGGCCTGCAACGCTTTTCTAGACTCCGACAGTGACGGGCTTGACGACTGCACTGAGACCATTCTAGGCACCGATCCGGAGTCGCCCGACAGCGACGGCGACGGCATGACGGACGCAGAAGAAGCCGCCTGCATCTCTAACCCCCTAGACGCGGAAGAGCTGTGCTACGCCTGCGGCTGGGTCCACGGAGATCCCGGCGACCTCGTCTCCAACGGAGCCCAAGAAGGCGACACCGTGGACAACGTCGCACTGGTCGACGCCTGCGAAGAAACCGTTGACCTGTGGGATCTGGCCGGGGAGTACCACATCCTCTTTATGACCGCAGAGTGGTGAGGCACGTGCACTGCCGAGGCTCGGCAGTTGGGCTCTCGCGCCCAAGCCTTTATGGACGAAACCGGCGTCCCGTTTAGCTACGTTGTCATCCTCTACGAAGACTTCCTGGAGGGTTCATCCGACGCCACAACCGTCCAGCACTACATCGATCAAAACAACCTGGGGCTCTTGCCGGTCTTTGCCGACCCCCAGCGAGACATCCTGGCGAACACCCCCTACAACGGTCCATCTGACGACATGCCCGGCAAGTGCCTTGTAGACAAACGGATGCAGCTCATCGACTGCTACACGGGGCCCAGCGTCGACACCGTGCAGATGAACTGGATCCGGGAGCAGGAGGGGCTCCGCTAGGAGCGACGACCTCCCCTCCCGTTCTAGGTCAACAGCAGCACCAGCACGGCTACGGGAAGCGCACAGCTTAGGTTCAGGACCAAGCCGGTTCGCACCATGGTGTTCTGATCCACCGCCCCGGAGCCCACCACGATCGCGTTGGGAGCAGTCGCTACGGGCAGCATGAAGGCGCAGGATGCCGCCAAGGTCGCAGGAATCATGAGGGTCAGGGGCGAGAGTCCGGTGGCCTTCGCTGTGGCCGCCAAGACGGGCAGGATGAGGGCGGTGGTCGCGGTGTTCGAGGTCATCTCCGTCAAGAAGGTCACGGCGAGACAGATCCCCACGACAGTCACCAGCGGCGGCAGAGTTGCCAGTCCGGCAAGCAGCCCCCCCATCCACTCCGTCAGACCGCTCTGCTGGAAGCCCATGCTCAGGGCAATGCCACCGCCAAAGAGCAAGAGGAGGCCCCAAGGCACGCGCACTGCGTCCGACCAAACCAAGAGCTGCTTGGACTCCTTTTCGCCACCGCCAGATGGAGCGAGGAAAAAGAGGACCACCATGGCGGCGGCAACCGTGGAGTCGTGGACGGCAGGCGGAAAGCCCAGTTGCTTACGAAAGACCCAGAGAAAGCAGGTCACCCCAAAACCGACGGCTACCCGCAGCTCCGGTCGCCGCCAGTCGCCGAGGGCGTCCAGCCGGGCCCGCAGCGCGCCCCGATCGCCGAGCTGATAGTCCGCAGGCAGGGGCAAGAGCACCCGCCCCAAGAGGACGAAGACAAGTACCAGCAGGCAGATGGACACGGGCAGCCCCACCGCCATCCATGCGCCGAAATCCACCGCAATCGCATCAGGAAACTGTTTTTCGTAGACCCCTGCAAAGATGAGATTGGGGGGGGTCCCCACCGGCGTCGCCATCCCACCAATGGACGCCGAATAGGCCAGAGCCAGCACAAGGAGCTGTCCAAAGCGACGGTTGGCGGCCTCGCTTTCATTCACTGCCTGGGCCGAGGCGGCGAGCGCCAGCACAATCGGCAGCATCATCAAGGTCGTCGCGGTGTTCGAGATCCACATCGACAACAGCGCCGTGATCCCCATGACCGCGGCCACGAGGCCGAGGGGACTCCGCCCGACCGTCACCAAGACCCGCAGAGCCAAGCGGCGGTGCAGGTTCCACTTCTCGACTGCGAGGGCAAGCAAGAAGCCGCAGAGCAGGAGCAGCACCATGCGGTGGGCGTAGGGCTGGGCTACCGCCTTGCTGTCGGCGATGCCAAGAAGGGGAAAGAGCGCGAGCGGAACGAGGGAGGGAATGGCGAGAGGCAGGCCGCTCCCGATCCACCACCAGGCCATCATCCAAGCGCAGCCGAGGGTTCTGAGGCCTTCGGGGCGAAGGCCCTCCGGCAGCGCTTCGGGCCGAGCAGAGAGCCCAACGCAGGCCGCGAGTCCGAGCGCTCCGACTGCGAGAACCCAGCCCCGCAGCTCTCTCTCGCCCCCCGCGCCGTCGACGTCCATCAGTCCCAGATTCGCGTCCGCGGCGCTCAGGGGAGGCTCTCGCCGAGAACCCACTGGAGATACTGGGCGTTGCCAACACCCTCTCGAACGGGAAGCGCGATGACCTCGGGTACATCGTAGGGGTGCAGCTCAATCAGGCGCTTGCTCAGCGCAGGAACCCGCTCGCTGGCCGTCTTGATGACCAAGAGTGACTCCTCGTCATCGCAGAGTTCCC
Source organism: uncultured Rickettsiales bacterium (assembly GCA_964596025.1). Lineage (GTDB taxonomy): Bacteria > Myxococcota_A > UBA796 > UBA9615 > UBA9615 > CAZQTQ01. The sequence continues at coordinate 7,040 of CAZQTQ010000019.1, read as the reverse complement.
CGTCCCAGCGGTAGATGGACCGCACCGACGGGAGGATGTTCACACAAGCCGCGAGCTTCTCACCCACCAGGGAGCGGGCAAGCTCGGCAGCCCGATCGGGCGGAGCGGTGCATAAAACGACGTCGACAGACACGATGGCAGGCGCCTAGCGGGCTTCCGGCACGATCTTCAAGATCCGCGAGTTCGACGAATCGCAGAGGTAGAGCTCGCCTTGCTCGTCTTCACCAAAAGAGGTCACCAGCGCGCCACTTCCGGTGTTCCAGACCGGGCCTTGTTCGGCCGTAGTGCCATCCCAATCCAAGCTCCAGATCGGCGAGCCGCCAAAGCCCCAATCCGAGAAGAAGTAGTAGCCGTGCAGATCCGGCATGCGGCAGCCACGGTACACAAAGCCCCCGATCACAGAGATGCCGTCGAAACGGTCGTACTCCCAGACCGCCGGCTCGAAGGCCGAGGTGTCGCAGCCGCTGGTGTAGCAGTGGTTGCCCTCGGTCTCGGGCCATCCGTAGTTGTGACCGGCCTTGCCGATGTCGATCTCCTCCCAGGCGTTCTGACCCACGTCACCAATCCACATCTCATCGGTCAGGCGGTCAAAGGTGATGCGCCAGGGATTCCGCATCCCCCAGGACCAAGTCTCCGCCATGTGGTCGCCGTCGCCCACAAAGGGGTTGTCGCTGGGAATGCCGTAGGGCGTGCCGCTGTCGACGTCGATCCGGAGGATCTTGGCCAAGAGCGTGTCCTTCCTCTGCCCGTTTCCGTAGGTGTCACCGGCCCCGCCGCCGTCCCCCGTTCCGATGTAGAGGTAGCCGTCCGGACCAAAGACCACCTGGCCACCGTTGTGGTTCCAAGTGGGCTGGGCGATGGACAAAACGACGCGCTCAGAACTCGCATCCGGTTTGTCGCTCAACGGGTCACCGTCGACCGTGAACTCGGAGATCACAACCTCTTGGGTGCTGCGGTTGTAATAGACAAAGAAGCGTCCGTTCTCTCGGAAGTTCGGGTGGAAGGCCATGGACAACGTCCCGCGCTCGTCGCTGAGGTCGGTGGCACCGGTGACCTGGGAGCTGATGTCCAGCCAGTCCTCGACCTCACCGTCGGAGTCGATCTCCAGCACGACTCCCTTCTGTTCTACGACGAAGACCCGCCCGGTCCCGTCCCCAGCGTGGGTCAGGTGGGTTGGTGCATCCACTCCGGTCGCAAACACCTCGAAGTCGATGTCCGTGCCGGACACGGCTTCGATTCCGGCGCACAAATCGTCGTCACCGCCGGCGCTGTCGTCGTCGTCCCCTTCCCCGCCTCCGCCGCAGTTGGCCCCGACCAGCCCCATCGACACGAGGAGAAGTGACAGAGCAAAGGGAGCGACGCGGTGAACACCAAAAAGAAAGCGCATGGAGCCTCAGGGGGAGAGGGGGGGGGGGAGGAAGAACGGAAGACTAGCTGGCTGGAGCGATCCTGAAAATCGCATTTCCCATGTGATCGGCAATGTAGATCTCGCCCTGTTCGTCTTCGCCAAAGGACGAGATCTTTAGGCCGGTCGAGCTGTTCCACACGGGCCCCTTGCTGGCCTGAGTCCCGTCCCAAGTCAACGACCAGAGTGGAGAGCCGCCAAAGCCGTAGTCACTGAGGAAGTAGACCCCGTGCAGATCCGGCATCTCACAGCCACGGTAGACGTAGCCGCCAGTAATGGAGACGCCCTGGGCGTGGCTGTACTCGTAGACTGCGCCCTCGAACGCGTCCAGGTCACAATCGGGTGTGAAGCAGTGGTTGGCCTCGGCCATGGGCCAGCCGTAGTTGGTACCAGCGGCTCCGATATCGACCTCTTCCCAGATATTTTGGCCGACGTCGGCGATCCACATCTGGCCCGTCTCCCGGTCAAAGGAAAAGCGCCAGGGGTTCCGAAGGCCCCAAGCCCACGTCTCCGGGCGATGGTTCGCCGAGGTCAAGAAGGGGTTGCCTGCAGGGATGGAGTAGGGCTCGCCGTTGTCGACATCGATACGCAGGATCTTCGCCAGAAGCGTGTCCGGATTCTGGCCGTTGCCGTAGGTGTCACCCGCTCCCCCCCCGTCACCAGTGCCGATGTAGAGGTACCCGTCGGGCCCAAAGACCACCTGCCCGCCGTTGTGGTTGCTGGCTGGCTGGTCGATCTCGAGGAGGACGCGCTCGCTCGCCGGGTCGGGAGTGTCGGTCGTGGGCTGCCCCGAGACCGTGAACTCCGAAACCACAACGTCTCCGCTGTTGTCGGTGTAGTAGACAAAGAAGCGGCCGTTCGAAGAGAAGCTGGGATGGAAGGCAACGGAGAGCAGGCCGCGTTCCCCGCCCCCCCGCACCCGCTCCCGGATATCAAGCCAACTGGACTTCGAGAAGCCCCCGCCGCTGGGACTGAGTGCATAGATTCGCCCTTCCTGTTCCAGCACGAACAGCCGACCCGTCCCGTCGCCTGCATTCCCGATGAACACGGGCTCTTGAATGCCGTCGGCCACCTCGACGAGCGTGACGGCGGTGCCCGGCACTTGCTTGACTCCCTCGCAGTCCTTGCCTGCGGTGTCGTCGTCACCCGCGCTCGTGTCGTCGTCGCCCGCGCTCGTGTCGTCGTCACCGACGCTCGTATCGTCGTCACCGGCGCTCGTGTCGTCGTCACCGACGCTCGTATCGTCGTCGCCAGACGCGCTGTCGTCGTCTCCCAAGCCCCCACCCCCACCGGGAAGAACGCCCTGCCCACGCCCTGCCCCGCAGGATGCTATCCAGGCCAGGGACAGGAATAGCGCAAGAATCCCCGCCAGCGAGCGAAACACCTCAGGCCTCCGGGGTCTCAGAGCCCACCCGTCGCCGGCGCGCTTCAGCAGCCGAGAGGGCACGCTTGCCCTTGGCTTTGGACTTCCCGCCAGCAGGAACATCGGCCTCCAGTTCTTCGTCTCCAGCACTGAGCAAGGTGGGGCGAAGCGCCGCTACTTCCCGGCCGAGCTTCTCGTACTCCCGCCGCACAGCGTGGGCCAGCATCTCCCGGGTGATCCGCCCGTCCTTGGAGCGGGAGGCTTCCACCGATGCCGCCAGGGCCACATTCCAGATGTTGGCACCGGCCAGCTTGAACTCCCTGGCAACGTCGACCAGCGAGACATCCTCAGCCAGGGGGAAGCGGTCGGTCACCATTCGCTCCCAGATGCGCAGCCGCTCGCGAGCCTCGGGGAAGGGGAACTCGACCACAAAGGTGAAGCGCCGCAAGAAGGCCTCGTCGATGTTCCGCTTGAGGTTGGTGGTAAGGATGGCGACGCCATCGAAGCTCTCCAAGCGCTGGAGCAGGTAGGAGACCTCCAGGTTGGCGAAGCGATCCTGCGCTCCCTTGACCTCGCCTCGCTTGCCGAACAGGGCGTCAGCCTCGTCAAAAAGCAGGAGACAGGGCGCCTCCTCCGCGGCAAGGAAGAGGCGATTGAGGTGCTTTTCGGTCTCGCCAACCCACTTGGAAACAACTGAGCTGAGGTCGACCCGGAACAGGGGGTAGCCAAGCCTCTGGGCAAGAACCTCGGCCGCCAGCGACTTGCCCGTGCCCGGCGGTCCCGTGAAGAGCGCCTTGACCCCTTGTTCACCGGCCCGCACCCGGGACGCCCCGATCGCCTCGAGGACCTGCTCCCGGCGTTCGACCTGGTGCAGCAGCTCCTGCAGGAGCGACTCGGTGTCACTGGGCAAGACCAAGTCATCCCAATCGCGGCGAGTGGTCACGCGCTCGGCCAACGGACCAGGGTGAGGCAGGAAAGCACCGATACAGGCCTCAAGAACATCGTTCGCCGCAGGGATGGCGCGACCCCTGCCTGCGCCAAGATCGCTAGCCAGCTCCAATATCTGGTCGATCTGGCCCGGAGAGAATCGGTAGCGCCGAGCAAGGCTGTCCACGTCGAGCGAGCTCACAGGAGCTTCCTCAGTCTCCCCTTGGGCCGACTTCTTGCCCTTCTTGCCCTTCTTGCCCTTGGCAGAGGCCTTGGCTTGCTCCCCGAGCGGAGCCAGCGCGGCGCGCCAGGCGCGCTTCCGCTCTTCGAAGCCAAGAGTCGGCAGGCACAGCCGCACAAAACGGCGGTCCAGACCGAGTCCTTCGCCAGCCCCGGGACTGGCCCCAGCCACCAAGAGGGGCTTGTTCGACCCTTCTGTGGCCAAGACGATTGAGCCCAGGGGATCGGCAGCACCTCTGGCCTCGTCGGGGTCGAGAAGAAGCAAGACAGCTCCATGCAACCTGGCTTCGCGAGCAACCGGGAGCGCTACTTCCTCTCCGTCGATGCCCAACCTTCGGGCCACGTCCAAGTCAGCCACGAGCAGGGGAGCGTTCAGGGTCAATGCCATCTGCCGCGCGGCCTCGATGGCATCCCGGCGGGAGCCCACTTCACAGTGCACAACGGGGCCGGGCGATTGGTCCGGCAGGGCCCGCAATAGGCCATCGACCGCCTCAGCCACAGCCTTTCGGACACTGAGGGTCCCCTCAGCGGGCTGCTCCATCCGACACCAGGGCTCGAAGCTCCGGTCCCACTCGCTGCCCTGTAGCAACCAGCGCCCAATCCGTGGCGCCACCGCCACCGCTCGGGCCAGAGTCGGCTGGGAGGAATCGCCAGTAGGCGAGAACAACTGAAGCAGTGAGGACTTGATGAGGGCAGAGTCCGGCGCAAAAGCTGCGGCAATGGCAAGCCGATCATCGCGGGAGTCCGAAATCAACCGCAGGGCCAGAGCAGGAGTCAGCGCCTTGAAGCTGAAATCGTCCTGCAGGTAGGCAAACAGCCGGAGGTAGCGCACGTTGACCCGGGGAGCCAGCGCTAGGAGCAGCAACTCCACCTGGGTTGGAGTCAAGCCGAAGGCCGTGACTAGGCGGGACAGGGGATCTTCGGGCCCCTCAGCAGCAGCCGCCTCAGCGATGAGCTGGTGAATTCGAGTCCTCCGGTCTTCGAGGCGATTGCGGAGGCCCTCGACCAAGGCCTCATCGGCCCGATAGGGACCGATGTCGAGGAGCTCACCGAGGACCTCATCTACCTCGGCCTCGCCGACAAAGGCGCCCCAAGGCGCATCGGCCCCCATGGCACGACCCCGCGCACGCATGCGCTGCACTTCCGAGAAGATCGCCAGATCCACCCACTGCAACGCTGCAGACAGAGGAGCACCGAGGCCGGAGGGAATACTTGGGGTCATCGGCCGCAGTGTAGCAGCCCCTTACCGCACTAAAGCCGCCTTGGGCCCGCACCGCAGAGCGCGAGGGAGCGGTGCCGAGTTCCTCAACATTCGGTACACTTTTGGGCTATGGCGGAGATTGTTGTCTCCATTCCTCATGCTGCGACTGTGCTGCCCCTCGAGGTTCGGGACCAGTTCCTGCCTCACGTGACGGGTGGCTTCCTGCTGTCTGAGTCGGACGTCTTTACCGACCAGATCTACGCCATCCCTTCGGTTCGCAGCGTTCGCTTCCCCTGGCATCGCCACCTCATCGATCCCAATCGCGCAGCCCAACAGGAGAGCGAAGGCGGCATCGTTCCGCGCATGGACTTCCAACTGAGGGCGCTCTACCCGGAATCGAGAGAGCCCGACTCCGCCGAATGCAACCGGCGCGTGACCCAGTACCACCAACCCTTCCACGCGCTAGTCGCGGAGGAAGTCGCCGATCCCCGGACCCTTTTCTTTGTCGACGGCCACTCCATGGCGGGCAAGGCACCGGCACGGGCGCCGGACTTTGGGACGCCCCGTCCCGACGCCGTGGTCAGCAACCGCGGCGATTCCGAGGGAAACCCCAGCCCCGGGAAGCCCTTTCTCACCTGCCCGCCCGCCCTCTGCCGCTTCGCCGCCGAGCGCATCGCTCACTGGCTGCAGACCCTTCCGATCCCTCACCCGGAGCTGGGTCCAACCTTCCAAGGCACCTGCCTCCTCAACTCCCCCTTCAAAGGGGGCTACACAGTGCGGCGGCATGCAGCCATCGGAGGGCCAGTTCCGGGGGTACAGCTCGAGCTCAACCAACGCCTGTGGTGCGACGAAGTGAAGTGGGAGCCGATCGCTGACCGCATTCCCTGGATCCGAGAAGTCTTTACGCGGTGGGCCGCCGATATCGCCGAGTACCGGCTGGCCGAGAAGGCCCGTGGTGCTCAGCCAAAGACGCGCTCAGTTACCTTGCAATAGGCCTCAGCCGCCGCATCCCAGCGCAGAAGTACCCCGTCATCCACGGTGTGCCGACCGCCGACCCAGACGTCTTTGACGAGGTGAGGCGAGCCCGAGAGCACGAGGTTCGCCAAAGCGTGGATGGGGTCACCCTCGACCGGGAAGGCACCCAAGAGCATCGGGTGCCCCAGGTCCAATGCCACGAGATCTGCCCGCAGGCCTGGGGCGATTGCACCAGCGCGGATCCCCGCCGAGTGCGCCCCGCCCTGAGACCCCGCCGCAAACAGGCTCGGCGCCACCTGTCCGGTGCTCGAGTTGGCGAGGCAAACCCGGCTCTGGCTCCGCAATCGCTCTCCGTCTTCGAGGGCGCGCAGTTCAGCGAAGGGGTCGATGCGCACTTGTGAATCCGATCCCACAGCAACACGGACCCCCACCGCCCGCAGAGCCCCGAGGTTGGGCAAACCGTCCCCGAGATTGCGCTCGGTGGTGGGGCAGACACAGACCGAGGCGCCGGCTGCACCCAAGAGTTCAGCCTCGCCGGAGCCCAGATGAGTGGCGTGAACTGCCGTGAATCGGTCATTGAGGAAGCCCAGGCCCTCCAAGGCCTCCACCGGACGCTTGTTCCGCTCAGCCAGGCACTCCTCGACCTCCCGGGGCTGCTCGGCAACGTGGGAGTGGAGCGGACAGGCCTCTTCGGCAGCGAGTTCCGCAAGGCCCTTGAGGTAGGGGTCGTCCAAGGCGCGCACCGAGTGAGCCGCAACACCAAGTTGAACCGGGCGCCAGCCAGATACCTGCAGGTGGGTCTTGGTGGCCTCAAAGCCCCGTCGGTAGGCCTCGAGGTCGGGATCGACAAAGCGGCGCTGCTCGGGGCCAGGTTCCTTGTCGTGGCCGCCTCGCTGGTAGGCGACCCGCAAGAGGCTGATGCCGATGCC
>CAZQTQ010000018.1:11202-22444 GCA_964596025.1 uncultured Rickettsiales bacterium | reverse complement strand
CTGGTCCCGTACCGTAAAGCCCGTCTTGGCACCGAACCACTCGTGGGCGATCTCGTGGGGGATGAAGTAGTCCCGCAGTTGCGGGTCTGAGTAGGCAAAAATGTTCACCAAGTCGGTCTTGGAGATGTAGGTCTCGCCGGTCATCTGGACCAATCCCGCGGGAGCCTGGGCGTAGCCCATCCCAACCGGCATTTGCGCGAGATCGAGCTCCTGATACGGGTAGGGCCCGAAGAGCGCCTCGTAGTACTGAATGATGCCATGCGCCTCTTCGATGAAGGACTTGGCGTCCTTGTCCTGGCCGGGGTGGGCGTAGATACGGATCTTCTTCTCGCCCTTCTCGTAGTCGGGATCGTTCTCAGTCACCGCGAAGCGGCCGAAGAGAATGGCGGGGAACTTGACCGGCGTTTGCTCGCGGATGGTGTGGACGTTGTGCTTGCCGTCATCCTGCATCGTGAGCAGCGTGCCCGAGGTCGCCGCGACAAAGGGCTTGGGCAGCCGCAGAATCCAATCGAAGGTGAAGTAGCCGTGCTCGGTGGACGGGAACCAGTCGTAACCCACCGGAAGTCGGTAGTTCACAAGGTTGACCATTGCCCGCGTGTCCGCCGTCCAACTGCTCTGATCACTGAGGCTCGTCTGGGGCGGCGGCTGCTTGATGGAATTCACTACCAGTCCTTCGGCCTCCAGAGCGAACTCCACGACCTCGCCTTGGGTGTAGGGCTTGCTTGGTCGGAAGATGAGCGTCCCACCCTCGTGCAGGTACTCGAGCGGATTGCCGTCCTTGTCCTTGAGCGACTTCACTCGGTACTTGCCATCGGTCTCCGCGAAGGTACTCATGAGGCCAAGTCGAACCACCTCGAGCTTCTCGGCCAAGACCTTCAGCCGAGTCGTGCCCTTTACGTTTAGCCCAAAGCGCCCCTCGTCCTGGTCTCGGTACACCGTCAGGTCGAGGTCGTAGTGTTCGATGTCGACGTCACCGGTCACCCCTTTTACGGCGATGTCGATGTCGTCCAGTTCCTCGTCAACCTCGGGCAGGACCCAGGAGCCGAGATCCCAGTAGTTCACGATGTCCTTGTTTAGGGCATAGGTCTTGGCAACCCCGACAGATGCCGCCTCGTGCATCTTTGGATCCAATTGGTACAGAAACCAAGCGGCTCCCTTGTGGTTGTCGCTCTTCATGTCGAGGCCAAGGAAGCCGCGCTCCTCGCCCCCGAAGGCGTCCACCACCTGCTCGCGTGCCCAGGAAGAGCGCCACAGGCCCTTGCGGGCCGTGAACATGCGCTGGGCTGCCTTGAGCGACTTCTTGTCGATCGCTCCTTTCTCTCCAGCCTCTTCGAGGAGCTGCCGCCAGCGCCCGTTCAGGTAGAGGACAGCCCCGTCCTTGATCGTGCTGTCCAGGCTCTCGAAGTTCGCCTTCTTGTTGCCCAGCTCCTTGAGCCCGTTGTTGAGCATCCACTTCTCGGTGTCGTTGGGGGGATCCCAGTGGAAGGAGCCGTTCCCGACGTACACCGCAGCGATGTACTTCCGCTCCGGTACCTCCTGACCGGCCAGGTCCTTCTCCTCGACCTCGGCCGGCGCTACCGGGACTACCCAGCCGCCGTCGAGGCGCACCTTGCCGTAGGGAAGATCCCACTCGACCGCACCGATCTTGTAGGCCTCCACCTCGCTGGGCTTGGCCTTGGTCTGGCTGCGGTAGTAGAGCTGCAGGGGGTTCTTCTTGCCACGGCGGGCAATCTTGAGAAGGTCCTCCTCCTCCTCCTGCTCTTCCTGATCGCGAGTGCTGCTCTGGGCGGAAGCCAGGGAGGGAATGAGGAAGAGGGCCAGCGCGAACAAGGCCAGCAGGTTGCGTCGATCCATGGTCGAACTAGCTCCGGGGTGGGGCCCAACCCGGGCCCGTGAGGGCACCAACTATAAGGGAAAGCCCACGAATCAACGGGACCAGTTGGGATTGACCAGCTGGATGGACATGGGCAGCGGCTCCTTGTTCGGATCGCATCGGTATTTCAGGAAGTCCCCGCGGCCCGCGTGCTCGAGGATCTCCTCATCCAACCAGGACCGGAAGCGTGCCGTCTTGGGGTCCAGGGCGAGCAGTTCGACCGTCGCATCGGCGAGAATCTCCGGGGTGCGCCACTCGCCGTCGTCCCCCATCGACAGGTTGACCGTGGCCGCGGTGCGGATGCCGGTGATGGGCCAGAGGGCCGAAGCGCAGACGCCCGCGTCCTTGTTCTCTTCGTCGATGGCGCGGGCCAGCATCGTCATCCCCAACTTGGACACGAGGTAGGGCCCTTTGCCCGGGGCGGCCTCGGGGAACTCCGGCGGCGACATCATCAGAATGTGTCCGTAGCCCTGCTCCCGCATGACGGGCAAGACCGCCTTGCTACAAAGAAAGGCGGCGCGGACGTTGACCCCCATGACGAGGTCGAACTTCTTGGTTGGCCAGTGCTCAACCGGCGACCAGAAGATGGCGCCCGCGTTGTTCACCAGGTAGTCGACCCGCCCGTACACCTCCATCGCGCGAGAAACCATTGCTTCCACCTGTTCCTCGAAGCGCACGTCGACCTGGACGGCGATCCCTTTGCTGCCCGCCTCTTCGACGGCTCGGACGGTGTCATGCAGAGTCCCGGGAAGCTTGGGGTGGGGCTCGATTGTCTTGGCGGCGGCCACAATGGTGCAGCCTTCCCGCGCAAGGGCTACGGCACAGGCCGCGCCAACTCCGCGCGAGGCGCCAGTGATGATGGCTACGCGGTCCTGAAATCGCATGGGAACTCCTGGTTGGGCGATGGACTCGGGGGCTAAGAGGCCAGCACACCCGCGAGGACCGCCTATAATGCACCAAATGGGGCTGCCGGTCGCCTGCTAGGCGCGTCATTCGCGAGTCCCGAGGAGGCCGCCGTGGGAATCCTTCGACGCATCAAGAACCGACTCACTGTGGTGGGGAGAGATCCGACACCAACGCCACAGGAAAAGTGGTCCCCGCCCACCCCGCCCCCGACGGCCAAGGCCCCCACCCCGGGCCCCAAACCTCGCTCTGCGGGAGAGGTCCGGACCGCTATCGAGGCCGACATCGCCGAACACTCGGTCGTCCTGTTCATGAAGGGCACGCCGACGGCCCCGGGCTGTGGCTTTTCGGCCGCGGTCGCGGCCCTCCTCAACGACATGGGGAGCGACTACCTGAGCCGAGACGTGTTGAGCGACCCGACCCTCCGGCAGGAAATAAAAGAGTTCTCCGACTGGCCCACCCTCCCCCAGCTCTACATCGGCGGAGAGTTCGTCGGTGGCTGCGACATCGTCCGAGAAATGAACGACAAGGGCGAGCTTCGACCGATGATTGACGAGGCCCTCGGTACCTAGGAGTTCGGCTCGGGCCTATAGGGCTCCGGGAGCAGAGCCGCCAGGATCTCCACGGCACGACCTCGAACAACATTTCGGAGTCGTTCGTCGCCTTCCGCCAAGGCCGCCGCCGGCAGCGGGGCGCCGAAGCGTCCCCGCACAGTGGCGGAGCGCATGCGGTCATCGTCGATCAGGTAGAGGTTCTCGGCTCCCCACTGCGCCAAAGGCAGCAAGACCACCCCTGAGAGCGCCAACCAGCGGGAGGACGCCTTCAGGAAAGGCTGCATTCGTCCCGTCCTCGACCGCGTGCCCTCGGGGTAGAGAAGCACCATATGTCCCTGATCCATAGCAAGCGCCGCATCGGCCAGACAGGTCCGTGAGATGCGGGCCACTTCACGGGCCGACAACTCGGGCTGATCGCTGGCAACCGCCGTCGACTGTGCCACCTTGAGGGACCGGACGGCCGAGACCGACAACCGGCGCATGGGCTCGGTGTAGACCTTGGGACCTGCGACCGCCGTCATCGAATCCACGATGACGTGCCGCTCAGAGCGCTCGAGCAGGACACAGGTGGCCATGGCGTCGGCGTAGCTGAGGTGGTTCGAGAAGATGAGGATGCGCTCCCCCCGGCCCAGCATCTCGAACGCCGCATCCACATGCTCGAGGCCTTCGAAGCGGGAGTCTTCGTCCATGAGAGCTGTCACGTAGGCCATGGCGATCCGCCGCGCGAGCGGATGGTGCTGCTGCAGGCCAAAGTCGTCGCCGAGGTGGCGGAAGCAATGGAGAAGGGTCTCGAACTTCTCGCGACTCGCGGCTTCCGTAACGGCCCGCACCCCCGCTTCCACCTTCGCCCCAGCTTCTTTGGCATCCGGGTGGACGTAGCCGGCCAGGAAGCCGGGCAGGCCCGCCTGCACCTTCTCTGGCGGGAGGGCAAGAAAACGTTGTACTGCTTCATTAGACATCGCAGCGCCAGTCTTCCGGTCAGGCCAGCCTCTGTCCAGCCGCCTCAGTGCAATCGACTGCAGCGTTGCAGCTATGATCGATGCCGTGCCGCCACCTGCTCCTCCCCGCTCCTCCAAGGAGGCCGATCCGCGCCTCGACCCACTGCGGGGTCTCCGCGTCTGGGTCAGTGGTGGGCGCGGCTTCATCGGCACTCACCTCGTGGCCCGGCTCGAAGGGTTGGGCGCCGAGGTGGAGGTCTTCGTTGGGGACGTCCGAGTCCCGGCCGAAGTCGAGCGCTCGGTACTCGCGAGCTCTCCGAGCTACCTCTTCCATCTTGCCGCACCGGTCCGGGTCGAGCGGGACCCGTCGCTGGCTCTGCTGATGGAGGAGGTCATCGTGGACGGCACCCGCTGGGTCCTGGATGCCTGCGAGCAGTTGATGACGCAGCCCACCCTCGTACACTGCGGTACCTGCGAGGAGTACGGCGCCTTACCGGCACCATTCGCCGAGAGCGACACCCCCTCCCAACCGGTATCGCCCTATTCGGCCGCCAAGCTGAGGGCAACGGGGGACGTTCTGAGCCGGGCCACAGCGAAGCGAGTCCGCGCCGTCGTGGCCCGCCCATTCCTGACCTACGGTCCCGGTCAATGCTCTGCCCAGTTGGTGCCATCCGCCATCCGGGCCGCCCTTCGGGGGGAGGCCTTTGCCATGACCCAAGGGCGGCAGACCCGAGAACTCAACTACGTCGACGACACGGTCCAAGGCCTCTTGCTGTCGGCGGTTACCCCTGCGGTCTTGGGCTCGATAATCAACGTAGGAGGGGGCGAAGAACTCAGCGTCCGATCGATCGCCGAGCGCATCTTTCGGGTGGTCGGTGCGGACCAGGATCTGCTGCGCTTTGGGGTCCTGCCCGAACGCGCGGGAGAGGTCAGTCGCTTCTTCTGCGATGCTACGCGGTGCCGAACGATCCTCGGCCACCGCCCGGAGGTCTCGCTCGACGAAGGGCTCAGCCGTACAATCGAGTGGGCACGGGGCCAAGGCTGGGCCACTGAAGTTCTCAGAGGGGAGTCCACACCGTGAGCCGACGGCTAATCGACGAGGTGGAAATGCGCAGCAGTCGGCGCTCTGAGGACCAACGCGGCTCCCTCCACGTGGCCCTCGACGCCTCCCAGTTGCTTCCGGACGATGCCTTCGGCGAACTCTATGTCGTCCGAAGCGCGGGCCCAGGCATTCGCCGGGGGGACCACCTCCACCGCGGGATGGCCGAGTGGTTTGCGGTGGTCGAAGGCAGCGCAGAACTTCAGTTGCTCGACCCAAGCAGCGGAGACCAACGTTCGCTGCAACTGGACGCGGAGCGCCCCGAGGTCGTCCGAGTGCCAGCGGGCCTCGGTCACTGCCTCGTAAGCCGCGGACTGGGGCCAATGACAGCGGTCGTCTGGGCTGGCGCTCCCCACGATCCCGAGGACGTCATCCCCTGCCCCTGCGGCCTCTAGGTTCGACGGGACCTGGTCCGACCCGATATGCTCTCCCTCACGATGCATCGCTCAATCCAAGCCCTGACCTTCGCCGCCGCCCTCGGCGTAACTGCAAGCCTTCCGGTGCCGGTTGGGGCGCAGGAGTCCATCGAAGAAACCCGGCGGTCTGTGCCGGGCGAGGGTGGCGACGCCGTTTTGCCGGCCGGCTACCAGGGAATCGTCTGGAGCGCTGCCGCCGTGCCTCTCCAGCACATGCGCGGCAAGGGCATGGAGCCGATCGCTGCGCCAGCACCTGGGGTGCGTTACCTCCTGGAAGCCCCTCCCCCCGGCGACAACTCCGGAGTCGGCATCGTCAAGTGGAAGCTCTGGACGGATCGGCTCATTGAGGTGCAGATCCACTTCCCCGGACCCTTCACTCCGCACGACGGTCGCGCGTTGGTACAGCGCTTCGAGGACCAGTACGGTTCGGGCAAGCACGAGGTAATTCGTTCGGAACGCCACACTGGCCTTCGGTGGACCAGTTCACCGACCCACTTCCCCATCGTCGAAGAACGCTGGGTTTGGGAGGATCCATTTACCACCCAGATCCTGCGCCGGGAGGTGGAAACGGAGCAGTGGACCTGCATCCGCAAGAGCCGACTCCTCGACGCAGCCCGTGCCGTTCATGCAGAACGAGCGATGCAGGAAGCGCGCTCTGAGAAGGTTCAGTCCATCGAGTTGGACTAGGCAGAAGCGGTCGGAGAGCCGCTCCGCCACTACCTCGTGAACGCGCCGTGCCGGCACCCCTCATTCACGTTGCCCTCCCGGTCCACAACGTCGATCCCTGGCTTGGCGAGGCGCTGCTAACGCTCCATCGGCAGAGTTACCCCCACTGGAAGGCGACGGTGGTCGATGACGGCTCGACCGATGACAGCCTGGCCATCGCACAGCGTTGGCAGAGACGAGACCCGCGGATCTCGGTGGTGGCCAGCCCGCACGAGGGACTGGTGGCCACCCTGAACCGAGCCGTGGCCTTTCGCGGCGATGCCCCCCTCTTGGCCCGCCTGGACGGAGACGACCGCTGCCATCCTGAGCGCTTTGCCGTCCAGGTTGCATGGCTCCAGGCACACCCCGAAGTGGACGTTCTCGACTGCCGGCCGGCCCTGATCGATGCAGCCGGCGGTTACACCGTCCCCCGGGGCATGCGCCGCTACGGGCGCTGGCATGCGAGCATCCGGACCGACGGTGACTTCGAACGAGAGTTCCTCGTCGAAAACCCGGTCTGCCATCCGGCGGTCCTCCTGCGAACAGCGGTCCTGGATGCGCTCCCTACCGAGCCCGGGGGCCATCCCTACCGCAGCCTGGACCGACCCGAAGACTACGACCTCTGGCTTCGCCTTCGGCGCAATGGAGCGCGCTTCGCCAAGCTGCCGCAGGCCCTGATTGCCTGGCGCGATCGACCCAGCCGGGCCACCCGCACGGATGCCATGTACCGAGAGGCAGCCTTCTTTGGCACAAAATGGGAGCACTTTCGCCTGCAGTGGCTCCGGCCCGGACTGCGCACTGTCCTCTGGGGAGGCAAGAAACACGGCCAAGCCTGGCTGCGGGCCCTCTGCGAGGCCGGCCAGCCGCCCGAGGCGATCCTAGATATCGCGCCCAAGGCCCACGGCACCCGCCGCCACGGCGTCCCCGTAGTCGAGCCCCAAGCCCTCGCCACCCTCCGCCCCGACCTCGTGATCCTTGCTGTAGGAGCCGCCGGTGCCCGCAAAGCGATGGAGCAACACCTTCGTCCGCTCAAGATCCGCAGCCTGGCGGTTGCGGGCTTAGCGGGCTAGGCGCTGGCTTCCGGCGCGTCCCGGCCTCTCTGCCTGGCCTTCCCCTTGACCGGGCGCGCCTTCGCCACGGAGACTCCCAGGGCCGATGACTCAGTCCACCCGCCCTCACCACAGCCTCAGCCGGAAGAAGACGGCCGCTTTCTCGGCAGTCGCCGTGCTCGGTGCCTTGGGCTGCCTTGAGATTCTGCTGCGCCTCCTGGGAGTAGGCCCAGTGGCGGATCGCACCCGCACCTGGTTCCCCGACCACATCCTCAATCCCCCGCTCCTGAACGAAGTCGTCGCCGAGACGAGCGGAATCGCCAGCCTCACCGCAGGCCAAGCCCACCACTTTCATCCCGTGGAACCGCGCAGACCCGAGAATGCCTTCCGGGTGGCGGTCTTCGGCGGTTCGGCGGCGCACGGCTACGGGGTCGTCGAGCCTGCGGCCTTTCCGCACCGCATCGAGCAGTTGCTGCAGTTGGCGCTTCCGAACACCCACGTCCAGGTGGTCAACCTCGGGACCGTCGCCTGGTCCTCCCAACAAATTCTCTGGGCCGCTCGACAGATCTGGGACTACGGTCCTTGGGACCTCCTCATCGTCTACTCCGGCCACAACGAGCTGCTGGAGCTGAGCAGCTGGAAGACCTACCTCGCCCCGAGCAAGCACCGGCGCCATACCCGGGCTCTCTTGTGGAGGCAGCGCCTGCACTCCATGCGGATCTTCTCGGTCTTGGACCGCCGCCTCAACCCCGAAGCCTCAGCGCCTGAGGGTCGGGACCCGCCGACAGCCCAAGCCCCGCCAGGGGGCGAAGGGACCGACGGAGGGGACGGAAGCGACGGAGGGGACACCAACCTGGAAGCAGGACGAGACCCCGTGTCGATGTCGCCAGCACGTCGCCTCGACGACCTCGAGGCCATCCCCGAAGAGAACCGCGCCCGGATGGGCGGGCTGGAACGCCGCTACGGCGCCAGCACCTACCGCCACAACATCAGCCGCCTCATCGAGCTGGCTCGCGAGCACGACGTACCCGTCCTCCTCGCCAACCCAGCACCCAACGACTTCCACGACCCAGCCTGGTTCAAGAAGAAGGGAACGGATGGCAAACGCTTCGACTCGCTCATGGCTGAGGCCCGGGCAGCCCAAGATTCTGGTGACAGCAAGAAACACGAGGACTTGTCGCGGCAGGCGCTGAAGCTCTTCGACGATCCCGCCGCCTGGTTTTCCCTTGGCAACGCCCTTCTCTCCCAGGGTCGGGACGCCGAAGCGGCTGCGCCCCTCGGTCAGGCCCGGGAGACGGCCGAGTACCCCAATCGGGTGCTGCCCTCAGTCAGCGAGACCATTCTGGACTTCGCCGGACGGCCGGGCGTCCTCGACGTCGTGGACGTAGAGGCACACTTCCGGTCCCTCGACGAGCGAGGCCTCATTGGCTACGACCTGGTCTACGACCATTGCCACCCCTCGGTCTCGGGAAGCGTCGAGATCGCTGGACTGCTCACCGAGAGGCTCCTGGCCTCGAAGCACCCCCGACTCAAGGAGGCTGTTCGCCCCGACATCACCGCGTGGGTGGCCAGCAACCGGCACCGAGTCACCATCCAGAAGGAGCCCGACCCCCGCATCTGGGAGTGGGACGGGCGCTCTTATGCCGAACAGCCAGTCCGCTACATCTCGGATTTTCAGGGAGACTGGCAGGCGATCCGGGAGGAACAGGAGGACCGGGTGGGTACGGCAGAAGCCACGGCCACGGACTGGCTCTGGGCGGGAAACGGACGCTTGCTCGACTACGAAATCGACCGCGCCTTTTCGGCCTGGAACCAGGCTGCGACCCTCGATCCCACGCTCTGCTTGGCCCAGGCCAACGCGGCACAGGCCCTCCTCTGGCTGGGCCAACGCAAGGCTGCTGGCAATCGGGCGAAGAGGGCCTTGGCCTGCGAGCCGGACAACCCCGACTTCCGGGCCATGGACGGCCTCCTGACTCGACTCGCTTCCGCAACCGCTGGTCCCTAGAGCGCTGCTCCCCGGCCCGAAAGAGATCCTCGCGGAAGAACTACCGTTAGGATGGGAGGAGGGCAGGACTCCCAGTGGGGCCTGCGGAGACCCCTTGATGACTCAATCGGCACCGATCGGCCCTGGACATCGTCCTCGCTACGCCCCCCTCGCGATTGTCCGAGCCCAAGCAGTAGCACCCGCGTTGGCCGCAGCCGCCACGCTCCTCCTCGCCCTGCCTTCCGCCGGGGCACAGCACCTCGAGTCGGGCACGACTTCCACCAATTTCACAACCGACGGCACCAACGGCGCGTCGCCGGTCGGTTGGGTCACCGTCAACTTCTTGGAGGCCTTCGACGAAATCCCCATCGTCATCGTTGGACCCATCAGCCATGGCAGCCTCTCCTCGCAGGCCGGCGAAGTTTCGATCGCGGCCACCATCCGCAACGTGACCACCACCGACTTCGAGCTCGGGTCAAAGCGTCCCGAGGGCACGGTCATGCCGGTTTCACTGACGGTTGACTGGGTGGCTGTAGACGAGGGAATGCACATCCTCAGCGACGGGACCCAGCTCGAGGCCGGCTTCCACGCCACCACGACCGTGCGCCACGCCTTCACCGGCGGCGGGACCCGCGATCCCTTGGAATTCAACAACCCCTGGGGTGCGGCCCCAGCCCTGCTTCACACGGTTCAGACTCAGAACGATCCCGAATGGATCGTGTCGACAGCCACCGGGCCGGGCAACGCCTCCTCCGCCCCCACAACAACGGACTTCACCCTGGCGCTCGAAGGAGCCGAGGTCGTGACCGCCCACCCCAACACGGGCAGCCCGGTCGAGGAGACCATCGGCTGGCTCGCCATCGATTCGGGGACCGACACCGAGGCGGCGGACTCGACAGGGACCCTTCTTGGTGTGCACGCCGACCACAGCGCACTCCAGGTCGTCGCGCGACACGACGACGATTGCTCGCTACTCCCTGCTACCGGCACCTTCTCGTTCACCGACCCCCCACGGGTCGTCGCGCAGCACAACACGATGCGGGGAGCCAACGGCGGCTGGATTCGGGGCTGCTATCCGACAGGCGGCGGCGCCCCGGTGACTGCGAGCGCCTTCTCAGTGCACCTCGAGGAGGACCAGGTCAACGACAACGAGCGAAGCGGCTGGGAGGAGATGGTGTCCTGGCTAGCAGTGGATGGGGCAGGGTGGTTCCCCCTTACAGAAACCGATCACGACGGCGACGGAATCCCCTCGAACCTGGAGCTCGGCGCGGAATATGGAGCGAGCGACGACGCGGATGAAGACGGGATCGTCAACTGGGAGGATCTGGACTCCGACGACGACGGGCTCACCGACGCCGACGAAGGCACGGGGGACAGCGACGGCGATGGAGTGCCCAACTTCCTCGACGACTTCGACAACGCAGGCGACGACGACGACTCCGGAGGGGACGACGATGACTCCGGAGATGACGACGACTCTGAAGGCGACGACGACTCCGGGGATGACGACGACGACTCCGGGGATGACGACGACGACTCCGGAGATGACGACGACGACTCCGGAGATGACGACGACAGCGGGGACGACGACGACTCCGGGGGAGACGACGACGACTCCGAGGGAGACGACGACGACTCCGAGGGAGACGACGACTCCGAGGGAGATGACGACGACTCCGAGGGAGACGACGACGACTCCGAGGGAGACGACGACGACTCCG
>CAZQTQ010000018.1:4204-11102 GCA_964596025.1 uncultured Rickettsiales bacterium | reverse complement strand
CGACGACGACTCCGAAGGCGACGACGACTCCGAGGGAGATGATGACTCCGGAGGGACTGCTGCGCCTCTCCTCGATGACCTCGCCGAAGATCTGTCCGACTGCGGCTGCCAGACCGGCGGACTCAGGAACTCAACGCCAGGAATTGCCCTGCTCGTGTTCTGGGGCCTTGCCCTTCGTCCGCGCCGACGTGGACGGTCCTCGCAGCGGGATCAGTAGCGGAACTGAGCCCCAAAAATGACGTGCCAGTGCACGCCTAGAAGCTGGCTGCCACCGGAAAAGGCAATGCTCGGTCCCCCGCCGACCCTCCCAAAGAGGGAAACGCGGTAGCTCGTCTCGTACTCCACCCCCGCACCAAAGACAAAGGGCCACTCCACCCACCAACTCAGGTCCGACCAGAACCACAGCGTCGCCGGATTCTCGAAGGCAAAGAGGAGGTGGAGAACGGGTGATATGTCGACCGTCGCCAGCAGCCCGACATTGGCCGAAGGACCGAAGCTCGGCCGAAAGGTCCGGCTCCTCCCAAAGCTGTACGCCAGAGGATAGGTCGCCTTGGCGCCGCCGAAGCCCGCAAAGGCGAAGGCGGGCTCCACCAAGAGCGCCAGGGATACTCGACCCTTTTCTTGCAGGGTAAAGCGGAAGCGCCCCCCAGCCTGGAGGCCCAAGGGCCAAACCTGGACCCCGACCTTGATCGCTGCTGCCGCTTTCGGTTTGACCAGGCCCTCCCAGGCGTAACCCAGCTCTGGCCAGAGGCCCCAGACGTTGTGCGAGCGCTCTCCGGGGTTGTTGAGTGCGCCCCCGTGGACCCCCGCGGCTGCCACCGGACCGGCCCCCCCAAACGCGATGGCAACTCCCAGCACCAGGGCTAGCATCCAGCGTGAGCCAACGAAGAGACAGAGCGGCGTGGGGGACCTGCGAAGGACCATTGCCGGGAAGACTACCTTGCCAAGGAGGCACCTGCATGCCGGAGAGCCACCAACGGGCGGGTCCTCAGGCGTTCCAGACCTCCGAGGGGTCGATCTCCGTCCTGGCCGCCACCAGGTCGTCGTAGCCGCCCATCTCCTCGAGTTCCCGAGAGATGTCGGCCATGTAGCGGCGCGCCAGGCGGTGGTCGGTCTGCATGCCCAAGGCCTCTTCGAGGTACCCGACCGCCTCTTGGGTCGCCTTACGATCGCCGCTTCCGAGCCGGTAGACCGAAAGGCCCAAACAGGCCAGGACATCGGGCGAATCGGGATGCGTCCGCACCAAGCCTCTCAAGATGGGGACGGCTGCGATCCAGGCGCTGCGCGTCATCAGGGTCTTTGCCTCTCGGAGCTTACTCGGCGCCACGGGAAACTCATCGGTCACCGTCTCGACGGCCAGCAGTCGATCGTCGTATTCCAAGCGCGCCGGTGCGCTTCGGAGCACATCGTAGGCGTGGCTCAGCCGGCTCAAGAGCTCCTTCGCCTTGTGGCGCACATCCGTGGCGACCTCATCATCCAATCGGCCGACGCTGTATCGGTGGCGCAGTCGCTCGTAGGCCGCGTCGATTTCCCCGCCGCTCGCGTCCCTCTCCAGGCCCAAGAAGGTGTAGAGGTCCTCGCCCATGTAGGCCAGGTAGTCGTGCAGGATGGCCTTGCCGACGGGATGAGAGACCTGATCCGGCAAGGTCACGTCGAGCGGCCCGGATTCGATCACACTGTCCGGCAGCTTGCCGGACATCGGTCCCTTCTTTACGGAGGCGAACTCTTGGCTGGTCAGCTCCGAGGGGTCCACCGAGTCGGCGATCCGCAGCTGAAAGAGCATCCACAAGGACTTGATCAAGTCGTCGGTTGCCTGCGGATAGCGCTGGAAGAGGGAACCGATGGTGCAGCGGCTCGCAAAGGCCGTCTCGAGGTCGGAGAGGCTCTCCGGAAGACGAACATAGGGGAACAGTTCCCGAAAGCGTCCCCCCTTGAACAGCACATCAGTGGCCCGGTGGTGGATTTCCGCCGCCAGTTCGTTGACGCCAACATGCTTGCTAACTGCCGAACTCAGGCAGCGGATCGGATTGACCTCGAATATCCCCACACGGTCGACGAACTCGTCGCCGGCATGGAACTCGTACTCACCACTCGGCCAGGCGAAGGAATTCACGACCACCGCGCGCACTCGCGCGCGCTCGGCCCGCAGCAGGCGACGACTCGATACCAGGCCACTCTCGAGCGCGGCGCGGTGAAAGCTCAGCCCATCCCGTACCGCCAGGGACTCAATCTCGGTGAGCTGGTCGTGGGTGATGGCATTGCGCTGCACCAGGACCGAGCCCAAGCGCTCCTCGGCGCGGTCACTCGTCGACCAGACGGGGTAGCCGTTCAGGAAGAAGATCTCCCGAACCGACTTCCCCCGAAGGAGCGTGAGGCGGCCCGCGACGTGCCGCCGAAACGCCTCGAACACCATCTGAAACAGGCGCACTTGGTCAAAGGAGCCAACCCGCTCGAAGCCCAGAGCCCCCTCGCCAACCGCGTCGCGGACGCCGGTAACTCGCCACGAACCAGTCGCCGTGAGCTTGGCGTCCGCGGGCTGAAACGCCGTGTCCTCGTCCAGAATCACCCCGATTGTGCGGCCCAGGTCGATCAAGGAGAAGGGCTTGGCCAGAAACTCCAGGACGTTGAGGGCGCGGAGCTCCCTCTCGAACATCCGTGGGTTTCGGTAGACGGCGCTCATCATGAGGACCGGAACCGTCGCCCCACCCCGGATGCTGCGCAGCTTGCGGACGAGCACCACGCCGTTCATGCCGGGAATCATGAGGTCCACGAGTACGAGATCGGCCCGTTTCCGCACGAAGCCATCAAGGCCTTCTGGCCCCGTCTTCGCCCAGGTCACTTCGTGGCCCAAGAACTGGAGCAGGTCAACGAGCTGTCGCCCAAAATGCTCGTCGTCTTCAACCACCAGGATGCAGCGTTTGCGCATCACCTTCCCTATGAGGCTCGGTTGCGAGCCCTATGCCTTTCCGAAGCCCGGAATCACCAGGGCCTCGACGACTTCTCCACGTTCCAAGTGTTGATCGCAGATGGCCTCGACCTCGGAACGGGTCCGGGGGGAGTACCAGACGCCATCCGGATAGACAACCACTGTCGGACCAAATTCGCAGGCATCCAGGCACCCGGCTTTGTTGGCGCGCATCCGCCCCTTCCAGTCACGCGCCTTGAAGGCCTCCTTGAACCAGCGGTGAATCTCTCTGCCACCTCGACCGACGCAGCAACCCCCGCCATCGGCCAGATCTCGTTCGTTGATGCAGATGAAGACGTGACGTTCGAAGCGGGGCACAGCGGGCCTAGGATAGCGCGTCCCCACCAGACTGCTACACTGCGCTGCCAGTGGGAGTTTCCGTGCACCACCTCGCTGCGCCGATTCCAGCTCGTGGGGCCCACTTCCGGGGCGCTGCGACCCGAAACCGCCTGGCTGCGCTGACCCTCAGCGCCGGCCTAGCTGGCCTCGCGGTGGCGTGTGCGGTCGAGCCTACCCAACCCCCGGATCCCGAAACGCCCATTGCCCCGGTCGCTTGCGACGAACAGGCACCCTTGACCCTGCTCCGCCTCGACGCGGACAGCGCACAAGACCAGCCCGCTTGGCTTCAGGTGTGCACCCTCTGCCCCGTCAACTCCCTCGTCTTTCGTGCGCAAACCGAAGAGGGAGAGCCGATGAGCCTGGAGACCGGTTGGGCCGAGAGCGAGACCTGCGCACTGGCCCTCCCCAGCGAGCCACTTCCTGCCACCGGCGCTCTCAACGTGGCAGTCGATGTCGTCGCGGGAAGCCGGAGCGGCACCTGGAGCTTCTCCCACAGGCTGCCCGAAGCCATCGGCTCCACACCTGAGGAGCTCGGCACCGGCACCTACCGACTGGCCTCGGACGAGGCCAACCTCCGCATCCCCGCACGCAACAAGGTGCCGGATCCGGGGGCCGGAGCCGGCGACGACGATGACAGCACCGGAGACGACGACAGCGTAGGAGACGACGACGACAGCGCGAACGGGGAGGAACCCCCTCGCCCTGTTCTCCTGGACCAGGACCTGCTGCTCCGACTCGGAAAGACCACGCCCCAGGGCACCCGGCCGCTCGCCTTCGGGCTGGCTCAGTCGGAAACGGATCTCCAGGACCTCTGCGCCGCAACCGCCGCCTGGTCCGAACCCGCCCAGCTGGGTGCCGCCGGCCAGTTTGCGGCGGCCGCGGGTCCGGAAGAGAACTACCCGACCTCCTTTGGCCGCAGCCTCGCGCGCGGCGCCGTCCAGGGTCGACTGAGCAGCGACGGCGCCTATCTCCTGCAGCTCAGCCTGCTCGCCGTCATCGACCTAAGTCAGGAAGAGGCCAAGACGGGGGTCCCCCCCACCGAAGCATGCGCCCAGTGGGCGACCAGTCTAGGCTATGACCCCTGTGGGCCTTGCGGCCCGCCGGCCGACGGCGTAGTAGGAACTCCGACCTGCATCACAACCTTGTGGGAATGGGCGCTGGCACCTCGAACCGAGACCAGCCTCATCCCGATCGACAGCCCGGGCCCGGACTGCCCCGAGGGCGAGGACCTCTAAGGAGGACGGCAAGATCCCACAATGACCGACTCCGCCCCTCGTTCCACTGTCGCCCGCCAAGGCAGCCACCTCCGCCAGTCGGTAGCTGCGCTCCTGCGCGGCCTGGACTCCGACGACCCCGTATTCCTGGCCTTGGCCGAGGGGTTCTTTGACTGCTGCGACGACGTCTACCTCTTGCAGCGAGACCTAAGTGAGATCCTGAGCCAGTGGCGCGATCTCCGCACCTGGATTGCGCAACGGGACAGCGGCGGCATCCTCGTGCGCCTCTTCAATCCGAGCATCTCGAAGAACGGCTACAGCCTGGAACGCAGCATCCTGCAGACCTGCATGCCCGACCAGCCCTTCCTTCTGGACACCCTGCGCAAGGTCCTGGGCGACCTCGACATTGAGCCGAACCGCTGCATCCACCCCATCTTGGGCGCAGGCCGCAACCCGAGCGGGGAGTTGGTAGACCTCTATCCGCTGCCCAAAGAGGGGGTAGCTCTCGAATCCATCATTCACTTCGAGCTGCCGACGCTCCCGAAAAAGCAGGATCGGCAGAGGGTCCTCAAGGCTGTCCACGGCCGCCTTCTCGTCATCCAACAGGTAGTGGCGGACTTCGACGCCATGAAGGACCGCGCTCGGTGGATGGCAAGCCACCTCAGCGAGATGTACCTGGAGGGCGACCAAGCGGCCCTCCGGCAGGTAGCTGTGGTTCAGAAGTTCCTCCAGTGGTTGGGCGACGAACACTTCGTGTTTGCCGGCTACGAGGAGTTCGGTGTCGAGGCAGATGGCCGACCAGTGTCCGTTCCAGACTCCGGCCTTGGGATCCGCCGCGCGGGGCTCGAGGGAGGCACCTTTCCAAACTCGGCCGAGGACTGGCTGAACGGCTCCACTCCCTGGACTGCAAGCCCAATCTTCCTGGCCAAAGGGGAGACTGAGGCTGGACTGCACCGGGCCGGCAAGGCGGACGACATCCTCGTACGGCTGGAAGGAGATGGCAGCAGCCAGCGCATCGGTCTGTTTACCGGGCTCTACACGCTCAAGGCCATCACCCAGGAGGTTCAGCAGATCCCCCTCGTTCGGGAGAAGCTCGAGCAGGTCCTCGCGGCGCCCAACGTGGTCGATGGCAGTCACCTCCAACGCAAGCTGGAGGAGGCCTTCCGCTCGATCCCCGTCGAGTTCCTGCTTGGCGCCAACGTCGACGCAATTGGTCGTGCCCTCAAGCTCATCATTGCGGCCGAGGAAGAGCAGGAGACCGGGGTCCACCTGCTGGTAGATTCCCGCAGGCGTACCGCCTTTGTCCTCGTGTCCTTGCACCGCGAGCGCTACGACGAGGAAGTCCGCCAGGCCATCGCGCGACGCCTGATGGACGCCCTAGGTGCCAACTACATGGATTGGCGTCTCGCCTTCAGGCAGAGCGGGCACGTCGTCCTACAGTTCTTCCTCACTGCGCCCAAAGTCTTCCGCAACGTCGAGCCGGCTGAGCTCACCAATGCGGTCGCTGCCGTCGCTGGCTCTTGGGCGGGACTACTGGCCAAGGTGCTCTCCACCCGCGGAGGAGACGGAAGTGAGGCCCTCTCCGCCCGCTACGCCGCAGCCTTCCCCGACCCCTACCGAAGCTCGACCGATCCGGCTCAGGCCGCTGACGATGTGCTGCTTCTTGACCAAGTGCACAAGAGCGGACGCATCGTGGTCCGGATCTCCCCGACCGCAGATGATCTGGTCTCAGGCGTCACCGCAATCCGCATCTACCAGCCCAAGAAAATCTACCTGACCGAATCGACCCCGGTTCTCAACGACTTTGGACTCAAGGTCATCGACCAAGCCTCAGTCACGGTTTCACCTCGCGGCAGCGACGAGGACGCACTGTTCATCGACGTTCTCCGGGTTGTACCGGCCGAAAAGAAGGTCAATCTCGACGAGCACAAGGAGCACCTCACCAACGCGATCGAACGCATCCTGGATGGAAAGGCTCGGAGAGACGGGCTCAATGCGCTGGTCCTGTCTGCCGGCCTGACTTGGCAAGAGGTCGACGTGCTGCGGGCGTACATCGCCTACAGCCGGCAACTCGGTGCCCCCGCCCCCTTCGAGACCGTCTACCAGACCTGGCGGACCCATGCCGGCGCCGCAAAGTTGCTGCTTCGGCTCTTCCGCTCTCGGTTCAAGCCAGGAATGGGACCGGCCGATTCGAGGGATCGCCAACGTCTGGTCAACCGCAACCGCGGGGCCTTCCTGGACTACCTGGACGGGGTAGAACTCGCCGCCGATGACCGCATCCTCAGGCGTTCCTTCAACCTGGTGGAGGCCACCCTTCGCACCAACCTTTGGGCCGGCGCCACCTTGGACGGCCACCCTCTGTCCTTCAAGCTGGACTGCT